>CAJQPT010000216.1 GCA_905480285.1 uncultured bacterium | reverse complement strand
AACCGCGGGCTCTCCTTCCTCGACCTCATTCAGGAGGGCAACACCGGCCTCATGAAGGCCGTCGAGAAGTACGAGTACCGACGGGGCTACAAGTTCTCGACCTACGCCACGTGGTGGATCCGTCAGGCCATCACCCGCTCGATCGCCGACCAGGCGCGGATCATCCGCATCCCGGTCCACATGATCGAGACGATGAGCAAGCTGCGCAACGTCACCAAGAAGCTCGTCCAGGCCAAGGGCCGGGAGCCGAGCGTCGAGGAGGTCGCCGAGGCCACGGGGATCACCGTGGACGAGGCGAAGCGGGTGATGAAGATCAGCAAGCATCCCATCAGCCTCGACCGGCCCATCGGCGAGTCCGACGACAGCTACTTCGGTGACTTTATCGAGGATGAGTCGGCCGAGAGCCCGCTCCAGGCCGCCGGCCAGGAGATGCTCAAGGAGCGGATCGACGACGTGCTCTCGACCCTCACCTTCCGGGAGCGCGAGATCATCAAACTCCGCTACGGCATCGGCGACGGCTACACCTACACCCTCGAGGAGGTGGGCCGGATCTTCCGGGTCACCCGCGAGCGCGTGCGGCAGATCGAGGCCAAGGCGGTCCGCAAGCTCCGCCACCCCGTACGGGCCCGGCAACTCGCGAGCTTCCTCGACGGCATCCAGATCCCGGACGACGCGGAGTACGAGCTGGGCGGCAAGCCCGAGTGACCGCGGCGGGGGAGCGCTTCGGCGTCACCGCATGGACGGCTCCACAGAGCGGCCCGCCGCGCCCCCTTGGGCGCGGCGGGCCGCTCGCGTGTGGCTCGGCGGCCTGGTCGTGGAGCGCCCCCCGTCGCTGCACCGCCCCGGGTTGAGCAGCGGATCCCTCGCGCGTAGGGAGGTTTCGGGCCCACTTCGGCGGGCCCCCGGCGCTATCCTCTCTGGCTCAGGCCTCTCCGCTGACCTCCCTCACCCCGTACTGATGAACCCCGTCCTCCGTTCGCTGCTCAATCTTCAGGAAGTCGACCGCGACATCTTCAAGGTGGAATCGGAGCTCGAGCGGCTCCCCAAGGAGCTCGCCCAGCGGGTCGAAGCCATCGACCTCCGCAAGGCCCAGATGGAAGAGAAGCGCGGCGAGGTCATGGAGCTGCGCGCGGCGATCAAGGAGATCGAGCACGCCACGGTGGGGATGCGCCAGCGGCTGAAGAAGCTGGAGCACGAGTCCTCCACGGGCACCGCGGACGCGGCGCTCATCGCCAGCTACCAGCACGAGATGCGCAATATCAAGCGCAACACGAGCCAGGCCGAGGACGACGGCCTCAAGCGGGTCTCGCGGGCGGACCAGATCGAGGAGGAGATCGTCGAGATGGAGAAGCAGCTCCTCGACGAGCAGGAGGCCTTCGCGGAGTTTGAGAAGAACGTCGAGGTGGAGACGGTCGCGGCCCAGGGCAAGCTCGCCGAGCTCCAGGCCGACCGCGGCACGCGCTCGGCCGAGGGCATTCCGCCGGCGAGCCTCGAGACCTACCGGGGGCTCCTCAAGACCCGCGACGGCGAGGCGCTGGCCGAGCTTGGTGACGGGCTCTGCGAGGGTTGCTTCGTCAACCTGCCGAAGAACATCGTGGTGCGTCTGGCGCGCGGGACCGAGCTGGTCCAGTGCCCCTCCTGCGACCGCATCCTCTACAACTACTGATCCGGCGCGAACGGGGCGGCTTCGCCTCGATGGCCGCTGGTCTCCACTGCGGCGCGACTCCACTGCGGCGCGACTTCACTGCGGCGCGACTTCACTGCAGCCGGACTCCACTTCGGCCGGTCCTGACGGCAGCCTGCATGACGCTGGCGCGCTCGCAGGCCGGGCGGCCTCAGAAGGCGAGGCGGGCGGAGCGGCTGACGAGGCGCCACCCCGGCGCGGACCCCACCGCGTCCCTAGCGGGCCGGCGAGGCGCAGGGCTCGCGACTGGCGGCGCACTTGGATCCTTGCCGGGCGCCCCGGCGTACGAGCTCGGCGGCGAGGCGCTCGCGGATCTCGTTCTTGTAGACGTCCCAGCGCGGGGCGATTCGCTTCTCCAGCGGCGCGTCGCCCGTCACGCGGTGCAGCACTTGGTCGGGGTGCAGGCGCTCGACGAAGTCGGTGAGCCACTGGACGTACTCCTCGGCTTCGAGGACCGAGAGCTCACCCTTGCGGTACTGGTGAGCCATCTGGGTGCGCTCGAGGACCATGAGGTTGTGGACCTTGACCCCGGCGACCCTGGAGCTCGCGAGGGCGTCGGCGGTGGCCCTCGCGCCCTCCCGTCCGTCCCCAGGCAGCCCGAGGATGGCGTGTCCGACCACCAAGAGGTCCGCGTCGTGGGCGCGCGCCGCGGCGTCGTCGAACTCCTCGAGGGTGTGGAGGCGGTTGATGTCGAGGAGCACCTGGTCGTTGGCTGACTCCAGGCCAAGCTCGAGCCAGACATCCGTGACTTCCCGCAGGCGCGCGAGGGCCGCGAGGGTGTCGTCGGGAATGCAGTCCGGGCGAGTGGCCACGGAGACCCCAACGACGGGGCTCCCGGGCGCCTCGACGGCCGGCCGGAGGGCGTCGAGCACCTCCTCGAAGCGGGCACCGTCGACGTAGGTGTTGGAGTAGCTCTGGAGGTAGGCGATGGCGCCCACGCCGTCCCCCCGGCGGGCGATCCGCGTCAGGCCCTCCTCGAGCTGGGCTGCGAGGCTGGCGCCGCCCTTGAGGGCGCCGGTGCCCGATCCCTCGACGTCGCAATAGGTGCAGCCCCCGAACCCCTTGGTCCCGTCGCGGTTCGGGCACGTCGATCCGGCGTCCAGGGCGACCCGATACACGGGGCGGCCGTAGCGCTCCTTCAGCCACGGGGCGAAGGTGCGGAAGGGAATCGGGGGAGAGGTCATCGCTCAGATGCTACGCGGGCGGCCCGCGAGCGATAACATCCGCCCCAGCAACCTCGTACTCGCCTTGGATATTCAGCCCATCGTTGTCGGAACCGCTGGTCACATCGACCACGGCAAGTCCACCCTCGTCAACGCCCTCACCGGGACCGACCCTGACCGGTGGGCCGAGGAGAAGGAGCGCGGGATGACCATCGACCTGGGCTTCGCCCGGTTCGAGCTCCCCGACGGGCGGCGTGTCGGGATCGTGGACGTGCCCGGCCACGAGCGCTTCATCCGGAACATGGTGGCCGGCGCCACAGGGATCGACCTGGTGATCCTCGTCGTGGCTGCGGACGACGGGGTCATGCCCCAGACGCGCGAGCACCTTGCGATCATGCAGCTCCTTGGCGTGGAGCGCGGCTTCGTGGCGCTCACGAAGGTGGACATGGTGGACCCGGAGATGGTCGAGCTCGCCGAGGAGGACGTGACCGACGCGGTCACCGGGACCTTCCTCGAGGGCGCGCAGATCCTGCGGGTCTCGGCCATCACGGGCGAGGGGATGGATGAGCTGCGGGCGCTGGTCGCCGAGCTCGCGGCGACCGCAGAGCCGCGCTCTTCCGGCGGCGTGTTCCGCATGCCGGTCCAGCGCGTGTTCACCGCGCGGGGGTTCGGGACGATCCTCACGGGCATCCCGGTGTCGGGCTCGGTCCAGGTGGGGGACGTCGTTGAGATCTTGCCGGGGGGCCAAAAGGGCAAGCTGCGCGGGATCCAGGCCTACCACGAGAGCGCGAAGGTCGCTCGGGCGGGGCACTCGACCGCCCTCAACGTCGCGGACGTGGACCACCATCAGATCGAGCGCGGCCACGTGGTGGCGGCCCCGGGCTTCTTCAAGCCGCAGTCGATGGTCGGCGCCAACCTGACGGCCCTCAAGTCCTCGGGGATCGCGGTGACCAACCGCATGCAGGTGCGGGTGCACACCGGGACGACCGATGCCGTGGGGGAGGTGGTCCTGCTCGACGCAGACGAGATCGCCCCGGGGGAGACCGGGCTGGTGCAGTTCCGGATGGAGCATCCGCTGGTGTGCGCGCCGGGCGACCGGTTCGTCCTGCGCCTCGCGTCGCCGGTGCTCACGCTCGGCGGCGGGTCGATCCTGGAGGAGAGCCGCTACCGCCTGAAGCGCTTCAAGCGCTTCGTGATCGAGGAGCTCGAGCGTCAGGCGTCGAGCCTCGGCTCCACCGAGGCGCTTCTCGAGGCGCACCTCGCCCGCGCGTCCGCGCGCTGGGCCCCGACGGAGGAGCTCTCCCAGGCGCTCAAGCGCTCACGGGGGGAGACAGAGGAGCTCCTCCGTGAGCTGGAGACCGAGGGCAAGGCCTGCCCACTCGCCTCAGGCCAACGCTGGATCCACTCGGACACCCTGGAGCTGTGCCTCGCGAACCTGCGGGACGGGCTCACGGGTTGGTTCGAGAAGAACCCCATGCGGAGCCGCATGGACGTCCGGGACCTGCGGAGCGCGCTCTCCATGGACAAGGGGCTGGTCTCGGAGCTCCTCCAGCGGGAGGAGGCCGAGGGGCGTGTCGTCCTCGAGGCGGGCGGCATGATCGCGCTCGCCGGGCGGGAGGTGAGCCTCGATCCGGCCCAGGCGAAGCTGCGCGGGCAGATCCTTGAGCGGATGGTCTCGGGACGGCTACAGCCGCCGTCGCCCGCGGAGCTCGCGGACCTGCTCAGCTGCGGCCGAGCCGACGTCGACACGGTCCTTCAGCTGTGCGTCGACGAGGGGTCCATCGAGCGCGTGGGCGGTGAGCTGTTCATGGCGGCGGAGATCGTGGCCGAGGCGCGCGAGGCGGTGACGTCGAACTGTGAGCGCAACGGCCACCTCGAGATCCCTGAGCTGCGGGACGCGCTCCAATCCACGCGCAAGTTCCTCATCCCCCTGCTCGAGCACTTCGATACGGAGGGGCTCACCCTCCGCCAAGCGGGGCGCCGGGTCCTGAAGCGCCACTGATCCCAGGGCCCGGCTGGCCCACGGGCTCGGCCCCGGCAGCAGGCGAGTGGTCGGCGTCCATCGCGCCTGAATAGCGTGCGAGGTGCGCTTCAGGGGACCGCCGGTAGGACCGCCTGAGGGACAGGTGGGGGCGGTGGAGGGAGCCGACCTGCAGGGTGAGCGCATGAGCGGTGGAGCACGCTCCTCACGTTGGCCCCGCCTGCAGGGGAGCGCCGCTCGCTCGACTGCGCGCCCGTCGGGCTTGGGGCCTCTTCCGTTGCCGGGATCCGCGTCGAGAGCGCCCGCCCGCAGGGCGACGGGCAGGCGCGCGGAAGATTTTTCGGGGTCGTGCTCACCCTCGAGGCGTGGCCGGTCACCGCCCGCCAAGCTCATGGGTCCCGGAGCGGGACAGCCGGGGCCGTCGAATCACTCTCTTATCCAAAGGGTGTACGGCGCTGGCGTCGATACGCCCCTTGGTTGCACCCCCGACAGGTACCAGGTCGAGGGCAGCGATCTTTCCCCACCTCGCTAGCCAGACGTATCTGTGATGTCGGAAGACTCGAACCTGCCTACACCGCCGCCCTCTCCGGGCGACCGCCCCGCCCAGCCTGACGCCGGGGCTCCTGAGGGGGGCCTGGAGGGAGACTCCTGGCTCCTCGACGTCGGCCCTGAACCGGGCACCGAGTTCGGTGAGCATGAGGCCGTGCCGGCGCTCCCCATGGACTGGGACGAGAAGGCGCAGCCCGCGGGTTGGACGCACGAGCCCGCGGCCTCCGAGGTGCCGCCCTCGGTCGCCCAAGGCGTCGAGGTGTTCGAGGACCACGCGCAGCCGCTGAGCGACTACGAGGAATTCGGCGACGCCGGCGAGGCGTCCTTCATCGAGCCCATGCCGAGGTCGAGGCCGGTGATCGAGGCCATCCTTCCGGGCTCGCTGGCCATGCTGCTCTCGTTCTCGGGGATCGCAGTGTGGAGCTTCCTGCGGACCCCCAGAGCCTTCATCGAGAACGTGGAGTTGGCCCGGAGCCAGCACGACATCAACTTCGTGGGGAACGAAGATGACGTCCAGCTCGCCACGCCGCTTCCCATGGACTCGGTCTCGTCGACTGGCGAGCGCGTCGTCGGGTGGATGGAGGTCGGTCAGAGCCCGAGCGAGTTGAGTGAACCGGACGAGCTGGGTTATGACATGCACCCCGCGGACGAGGAGGCGACTCTCGCCTCGGTACCCACCGGAGGCGAGGCGTCCGTGATCGCCACCTTCGAGCCCAACGGTTCTGCTTCCGTGGAGACAGTGCCCACGGCAACAGTGCTCACGGCGACAGTGCCCACGGCAACGGGGGCCGAGCCCACGACAGGTGAGGGCGAGGTCGTGGATGCGCCCGCTCCCGAACTCTTGGTGGCCGGATCCATGGACTCCGACTCCATGGACTCCGAGTCCACAGATGACGGGTCCGCAGTCACCGAGGCTCCCGTCCAGCAGCCTGTGGTCGTGGCATCCGCCGAGCCCACATCGCAGCCCATGACGGCGGCTCCCGACAAGGAGACTCCTGGCCAGGGGGCTCCCGACATAGCGGCTCCCGGTGCTGTGGCTCCAGGCGCCGCGGCGCCAGCTCAGGCCACCGTGGATCCGATCGCTTCCGAGCTCGTCGCCTCCGATCCTTCCGCGGCCGAGCCCGCCGCGGTCAAGCCTTCCGCTACCGAGTCCGTTGCTTCGGAGCCCGCTGCTTCGGAGCCTGCCGTCCTGGAGCCTGTCGCTGCCGATCCGGTCGCCACGGGCCCGGTGACTCCCGAATCCGCCGTCGGGGAGGCAGACCGCGTCGCGAGCGACGCGGCGCCGGCTGCCGAGACGGCCGCCGATCCCGCGCAGGCCGGGGATGAGGGGGCCGTTCGTGCCCTGGAGGAGATCTTCGGTGACATCGAGGGATGGAGCGTCGTCTCGGTCGAGTTCGTGGGCGAACCGGAGACGGCCTTGGGTGAAGGCGAGGCCTTCGGCGACGAGGCTTTCGGCGACGAGGCCAGCGGCGACGGACTCGCCGGGTCCACTGCGGGAATGGGTGAGGATGAGCCTGGGCCTTCGCAGCTGGAGCCCTCGCAGCCGAACAACACGCAGCCGAACAACACGCAGCCGAACCCCTCGCAGCCGAACCCCTCGCAGCCGGGGGCGATCCTGCCCAACTGGCTGATGGCGCTCGCTGCCCCGTCCAGTCCCGTCTCGGTGGACGAGAGTGCTGACTCACCGACGGTGGCAACGCTCAGCCTCCCGGAGCCCGAGGTGCAGACGATCGTCGAGAGGCCGGCCTTCGACGACGCCCCCGGCGCGGTCGAGCCGTTCGACTGGACGGCGCGCACCTGGTCCTCGGAGAGCGGGATGAACGAGGTCGCGATGTCCGAGCCTGAGCCCGAGGCCGCCTATGAGCCCCGGGTGGTGGAGATCGAGGTCATGGAGCCCGTCGCCGTCATGGAGCCCGTCGCCGTCATGGAGCCTGTCGTCATGGACCCTGAGGTCGATGACCTCGCGTCCATGGACGAGCCCACCGAGGTCGACCCGATGGTTGCGGCCGAGGCCGTCGACGTGGCCGCCCTCGGGTGGCCGTCGGAGTGGCCGAGCCCCTGGGAGGTCGACCCCGCCTCCGAGGCGGCCGAGCCCAGCGATGCCATCGATGCCGAAGCGGGGCTGGAGCTCGTTGACGTCGAGGACCTCGCGGACGCCAAGGAGCCTTCCGCTGCACCGGACGCGGCCGTTCAGGTCGTCGTGGCCGAGACCGCGCGCTCCGAGGGGCTGCGCGAGCCCGAAGGCCCGTTCGAGCCCGAAGGTCCGACAGGATTTGTGGCGCCCGCCGAGAGCGAGGTGGCCTCGGTTGAGATGCGGGTTGAGGGTCCCGTCGAGGGTCCAGTCGAAATGCCGGTGAACGAGCCGGTCGTAGGGGCCTCCGAGGACCTCCCGATCGTCGCCGCCGCCGAGCCCGAATCCAATGACCTGGAGAGTGCCGAAGAGCCGCTCGACGTCGTCGAGTCTCTCGACCTCGAGGGGCCGCTGGTCGCCAGCGATCCCGCCCCGACGGCAGCCGAGGGCGCCCTCCCGAGCACGATGGCCGCGATGGAGCCCGCCGTGGAGCCCAGCATGGAGGCCAGCATGGAGCCCAGCATGGAGCCCGCCGCGGAGCCCGCAATCGGGGCCTCCGAGACCGAGGTCGCCATGGCCGACAGCACTCCGGCCGACCCGCTGGGTCCCGTGAGCGCCGCGCCCGAGGGGGATATGGCGGGCATGGCAGCCATCGGTTGGCCTTCGGACTGGCCCCTGGCATGGGGTGAAGGTCCCGGCCTGGTGGCTGGCGAAGAAGCCTCGCCGATCGACGCCGAAGGGGCAGAGGATCTGATCGAAGCCGACCTGGCCACAGCGCCTGCCGACGAGTTGGAGTCCCTGGTGGCTGCCAACGTCGACGACGCTGCTGACGACGACGCTGCTGACGACGACGTTGCTGACGACAGTGCTGACGACAGTGCTGACGACATTGCTGACGACATTGCTGACGGCGATGACCCCGCCAGCGATGGCGCTGGCGACGGTGACGCCGCGGCCGGGATTGACCAGGCCGAGAGGATGGACTTCCTCGCCTGTGTGGTGCTGCTGCGCCAGGGACTCGGGATTGACCTCGAGCATGGGACCATGACCGACGCGCCGTCCACGGCGATGACGGAGGAAGCGTTCACTGGGACCGCCGACGCGGCCCCCCTCGAGGAGGACGTGTTCGCCGGAGCCCCCTTGGTTGGAGACGAGGTCACCGGGCAACCCATCGATGAGGAGGCGGTCGTCGCAGCCATCGACGAGGAATCCTCTCTTGAAGCCGGCGTCGACGGCAGCGGTGACCTGCCCGAGGTGTCGGTCGAGTTTGAGCCTGAAGCCATGGAGCAGATGGACGAGTCCGCTGTCGAGGGCATGGTCGCCGATCAAGGCGATGTCGCGGAGCCCGCAGCGGCGGAGCCCCAGGAAGCGGAGCGCGAAGTCGTGGCCGCCATGGTGGGGCCGGCTCTCCCCGAGTTCGCCCCCGTCCTGCTCCCGCCCTCACCGGACCTGGTGGCGGACCTGTTCGCTGAATCCTCTGCTGATCCGTCAGGCGCTGAAGCCGATCCGGCCTCGCCCGTGGTGGCCGCTTCGATCCCCGCTGGCGCGGACCCGGAGAGCGTCGCGACCGAGTTCGAGAGCGCCGGGGTGAGCCGCGAGGTGGCCCAGGCCGAGATCGAGGTCGAGGTGGTGGGGAGCGTCGCCGAGGAGGCTCCGACCCGACGTCGGCGCCGTGTGCTGGAGCGCGTCGAGGACGATCGCTACTGGCGCTTCAAGAGCGTCCCGAGTCGCAAGTTCGATTCGGACCACATGATCTTCACCCCCAACGTTGGCCGCGTGCGCGTGGTGCTCAACGGGGGAGAGGCCTTCGATGGCCGGCTTCACTCGGTCGGCCAGGGCAAGATCATGCTCGACACGAAGATGGGACGCATGGCGGTGGACTCCCGCCGCGCCGAACGGGTGGACCGTCTGACCGACGACCGGAGCGAGCTGCGGGACCCCTCAAGCTCGACGTCGACCGTCGGCCTGAAGCGGGTCAAGGTGAGGACGAGCGGCGGGACGTTCTACGGGCACCTCGTGTCCAGGCGCGGAGACCGGGTCACCCTGTTGATGGACGAGGGCTTCCGGATCACGCTGGAGAGCAATGACGTGACCGAGGCGGCTGACAGCCGCGGCGGACGGCTCCGTCGCGTCGGGCCGCGCTGAGGACGCTCCCTTGAGACCCGCGGTTCACGCCGCGGTCCGGGCCTGCTGGAGAGGCCGCTGCGTTCCTGACGCGGCGGCCTCTCCGCGTTCCTGTGGGGGGGGGAGCCCCTGGGATTCGGCGCGGGGTGGAGGTTGGCGCGGCGAGAGGGCGTAGCCAGGGGGGCGATGGCGGCTAAGCTCTATCCCGGCGCCTGCGCGCCTCCACCCCGCGTCTCCCACACGCCATGATTCGATTCTCCCTCGTCGCTCTCGCCGCCCTGCTCTGCCTCGGATCGGTCGCCGCAGCTGCGCCCGTTGTCTCTCCCATGGCGAGCTCGGCGCCAGCCGGCTGGTCCCCGCAGGACGAGGAGATCGTCAAGGAGTTCAAGAAGTACTTCCGCAAGTACAAGGACCCCGATGCCCGCACGGAGGCCGTGCTCGCGCTCCTCGGCGCCGAGACCGCCGGCGTGGTCGAGGTGCTCGTGCCCGTGCTCGGGGACAAGGAGCCAGAGGTGAGGCGGGCGGCCGCGCGAGTCCTGGCGAGCTTCGAGACGCGGCCGCCGGTCGACGCGCTGATCGCGCGTATGGAGAAGGAGAAGAAGGAGCCCGTTCGACTCGGGTTGCTGGAGGCGATGCGGGCGGGCAAGTACACGGCGCTGGGTGAGCCCGTGGTGGAGGCCCTGGAGGATCGCGGCTGGGCAGTTCGCAGGATGGCGGTGCTCGCCCTCGCGGCCGGGGGCGACCCTGCCGTGGTGCCGGTGATCGCTCCGCTGGGGGGAGACGAGGAGCCTGCGGTGCGCTGCGCGGTCCTCGACTCGCTCGCCGCGCTGGGCGCGGACGGCGCGGCCACGCTTGGGGCGGCCTTGATCAACGACGAGACCTGGCAGGTGCGAGCCTCCGCGATCGCCGCCCTGGGGAAGGTCCGGCGCACCTCGTCCATTCCGATCCTGATCGAGCGCTACAAGGTCGAGGAGGGGCGGTTGCAAGTGGACGCGGCCGACTCGCTGACCAAGCTCACGGGAAAGGCATACGGCATGCGGATCGAGCTCTGGGAGCGCTTCTGGAACAGCTATAGCGACCGCTATGAGATCCCGACCGATGAGGAGATGAAGAAGCTCGAGGAGGCGCGCGCCAAGGCGAACCAGAAGTACAGCATCCAGAACGCCTCGAACTTCGTCGGGGTGGAGACGCCGAGCCGCTCGATCCTCTTCGTGATTGACGTCTCCGGATCCATGGAGGATCTGGTGGTGGACCGGGAGCAGTTCCAGGAGGGCGCCTATCCCTCCTGGGCGCGCATGGACATCGTGAAGACGGAGCTTGCGCGGACCATCGAGGGGCTCGAGCCCTACGTGAAGTTCGGGATCATCTCCTTCGCCACGGGCACCAAGCGCTGGAAGAAGAAGCTCGTGCCCGCCAACGTGGTCAACAAGTCCAGCGCCCTGGACTTCGTGAAGAAGCTCGAGCCGCTCGGGGGCAACAGCAAGCTGGACCTGCCCCTCGGAGGCCTCGGGGCCGGACCGGACCTCTCGGCGGGCAAGACCAACACCTACGGGGCGCTGGCCCAGGCCCTCGGGATCGAGGACGGAAAGTCGCGGGCGCCCAAGTCCGGCTCGAAGGAGCAGTACACCGTCGAGGTAGACACCGTGTTCTTCCTCTCGGACGGCAGGCCGACCTTCGGGAAGTACATCGAGACCCGAGAGATCCTGGACCGGATCACCGAGGGCAACCTCCTCCGGAAGGTCGTCCTCCACACGATCGCCATCGGTAACTTCGACAAGGGGTTCATGAGGAGCCTCGCCGTGAAGAACGGCGGGGTCTTTGTGGACCTCGGAAAGTAGGGTTCTGAGCCATCCTGCGCCTCCGGAGCGAGGTGCGGGCTTCCGGAGGTTGACCTCCCGCCCTGGCGTCCCTACATTCCTCGCCCTGTCGGGGTGTGGCTCAGCTTGGTAGAGCGCTGCGTTCGGGACGCAGAGGTCGGAGGTTCGAATCCTCTCACCCCGACCACCCTTCTTTCTTGGGTGGTCCCCCCCGGCCCTTCGCTGGCTCTTCGCTGGCTCTTCGCTGGCTCTTCGCTGGCCCCTCCCAGGCCCACCCTGGCGACCTGCCGTGGGCTGGACGGCTGACCGGAGTGGATGCCGCTGGCGACCCGCGAGGTGCCGCTGGGGAACGACCAGGCCCCACTGGAGGCCCGCCAGTGACCTCGAGGCGGGACCTCGAGGCGGGACCTCGCGGTGGGACCTCGCACGGACCCACCTTGGGCCCTGGATGGGCTCCAGCGAGCTGGACTCGTCGTTCGAGGACGATGCCGGTGACGGAGAAGAGCGCCCTGCCGGCCCCCCCCTGCCGGCCCCCTCTGCCGGCCCCCTGCCTTGCGGTGACGACCCCGGTCGGGGGAGCTGGCGCGAGTGGGCGCCCGGAACAGGCCGCTGCGAATCGCTGACGGCGACGAGGCTCTCCTTGGGGTTTCGACCTGCCCCCGGCGGATGGCGGGCCCGGATCCCCCTGGAATCTCCTCCTGGGGCTCCTGAAGGGGCCCTCAGGTCGATCCAGGGCACCAGGGAGGGCGCCGTCCGGCTCTGACGCTTGCAATGGCTGGAGTGGGGGTCCAGACTCTGGAGGTGGCGCGAGACCCCAGGGGTCAGCGCCGAGGTCCCTGATCGGCCTGGCCGGCGTTCGCCTGCCCGCCGCAGCGGGACCTCCGCCCCCCCGCGGGGCCACCTGTCGAGCGAGACGTTCAACGTCCCCCGTTCGATCGTTCCCCGCGACCAGAGGCCACTGCCTCGACCTGGCCAGCCCTCGTGCTGGCTGATCCTCAGTCGCTCGCGGCTCCGCTGCGCCGGCCCCGGATGGCCCCCTGCCCTCCGACTCGCACCGTGTCTCCCCGAGACCCATTCACGTGACATCGAAAGACTCCACCAGCGCTGACGGGACCCTGCCCTTCGGGGCGATCTCTGACGGGGCCGAGGCTCCTCGCAAGAAGAAGAAGGTCACGCGCAAGAAGAAGGCGGCCCCCAAGGCGGCCCCCAAATCCCGTCGTTCCGACGACGAGGGCGCTGATGGAGGAGAAGGGGAGGCCAGCCCCGCTCCGCGCAAGAAGCGAGCGTCCAAGAAGACGGCCTCGAAGAAGACTGCGGTGGAGAAGGCACCCGCCGAGGCGCCCGACGCTGGAGCGAGCGACGCTCCCGAGCCGCTCGTTGAGGGCGCCGAGGCCCGCGAAGACGGGTCGTCGGATGGCGAGGGGCGCAAGCGTCGGACCCGTCGCGGCCGTCGTCGCCGTGGTGGAGAGGATGACGCCGGAGTAGACGCTGGGGCGGACGCGGGCTCCGATTCCGGCCAGGAAGGCCGCGCAGAAACCACCCGCGGCGAAGAGTCCACAGCGGACTCCGGAGCTGGCCGAGCCTCCGGGAGGGGCGCGGCCCGTGACCGTGATGCCGAGGGCGAGGGGCGCGACGACGACCGCGGCCGCCAAGAGGGTCGTGACCGGGACGCCGAGGGTCGTGATGAGGGGCAGGGCGACCGCCCGGGCCGCCGGCGCCGTCGGCGGCGTCGAGGCAAGAAGAACACAGAGGGTGACGGCGAGAGCCGTCCGAAGGAGGGCGGCGAGAGCGCCGACGCCTCCTCCTCCGCGCCCGCCGCGGACGGAGAGGAGGGTGGGGGCCGGTCCCGTCGGCGCCGCCGCAATCGAAACAAGAACAAGGATCGCCAGGGTGACCGTGACGAGGGCCGCAGCGAGGGAAGCGGCGAGGGAGGTCGCGATGGCGGCCGCAACCGAGGCGGCGAGGCAGACTCCGACGCCGCCCCCACGACGGGCACGGGCATGTTCATCCTCGACAAGGGCAACGTCTCCGTGCTCCGCCAGAAGGAGGCCGGATACCTCTCCTCGAAGAAGGACATCTACGTCTCCAAGAGCCTCGTCCAGAAGCACAAGCTCCGGGACGGGATGATGATCTCCGGGCCGGTGCGACGCGGGTACAAGCACAAGCTCGAGCTCGGCGCAGTGGAGGAGGTGGACGGCCACCCGCCCAAGCACTGGGACAAGAAGCCGACGTTCCAGAACCTCACGAGCGTCGACCCTGACTTCCACTACGCGGTGGGAGACGTGACCGATAACGTCTCCATGCGCGTGGTCGACCTGATCTCGCCCATCGGGCGCGGCCAGCGAGGCCTCCTCGTCGCGCCTCCGCGTACGGGCAAGACCACGATCATGCGCGAGTTCGCGGCGGGCATCGAGAAGGGCTACCCCGACGTGCACCTGATGGTGCTGCTCATCGACGAGCGGCCCGAGGAGGCCACCGAGTGGCGGCGCAGCGTGGAGCACGGCGAGGTCTTCGTGTCCACCGCCGACGAGACCAGCAAGCACCACATCCAGGTGGCCGAGGTCGTCTGGAAGCGCGCCATGCGCATGGTCGAGATGGGGGAGGACGTGATCCTCCTGCTCGACTCGATCACACGCCTCGCCCGGGCTTACAACAACAACGCGGGGCCGGGCAAGACCATGTCCGGCGGCCTGGATAGCCGGGCCATGGAGCGTCCGCGGAAGATCTTCGGATCGGCGCGAAACACCGTGGAAGCGGGCAGCCTGACGATCCTGGGGACGACCCTGGTGGAGACGGGGAGCCGCCTCGACCAGCTGGTGTTCGAGGAGTTCAAGGGCACCGGCAACATGGAGCTGATGCTCAACCGCAAGCTCTCGGACCGCCGGATCTTCCCGGCCATCGACATCGAGAAGTCCGGCACCCGCAAGGAGGAGAAGCTTGTGGGCATGAAGCGCCTGAAGCAGATCCACATTTTGCGGCGCGTGCTGGCCCGCATGCACTTCGCCGAGGCCGCGGAGCTCCTGATCTCGAGGCTCATGGACGTCGAGAAGACCACCGACTTCCTGGACCGATTCTCCGTCGACCCCGAGGATTGAGCCGGTAGTGCGTAGCGAGGGAGCTGAGCGCCCGCGGGTGACTGCAGGCGCCTGAAGGCGCCAGCAGGCCATCGGGACGGTCCGAGCGCCATCCCTCCACCTCCTCACCATGACCACAGACCCCACCTCCACCGTGGCAGCGCCCTCCAGCGCGGCCGCCCCGGCTGCGTCCGGGGCATCGGAGCCGCCGATGATCGTGGCAGAGGGACTCTCCAAGTCCTTCGGCCCGGTCCACGCGGTGAAGGGCGTGTCGTTCACGGTCGCGCGGGGGGAGCTGGTGGGCTTCCTCGGGCCCAACGGCGCGGGCAAGTCCACCACCATGAAGATGCTCACGGGGTCGCTCCTTCCTGATGGTGGGCGGGCCTCGATCGCCGGCGTCCCGCTGGACGGCCGCGCCCTCGGGGCGCGCGCCGCCGTGGGCTACCTGCCCGAGCACACGCCGCTCTACCGCGAGATGCGGGTGCGCCCCTACCTCGAGTTCGTGGGCGAGGTCCACGGCATGGGGGGCCGCGCGCGCCGCGACGCCCTGGAGCGCGTCATCGCCTCCTGTGACCTCGAGGGCTACGTCGGGCGGCGGATCCACACGCTCTCGAAGGGCTATCGCCAGCGCGTGGGCCTCGCCCAGGCGCTCTTCACCGACCCCGACGTGCTGGTGCTCGACGAGCCCACCAGCGGCCTTGACCCCGCGGAGATCGTCAGGATCCGCGACCTGGTCGTGGACCTCGCGCGCTCGAAGACGATCCTCCTCTCCACCCACGTCCTCCCCGAGGTGGAGGAGGTCTGCCGCCGGGTGCTGATCATCGCCGGCGGTGAGCTGGTGGCGGACGGTCCGCTCCACGAGCTGGCCGAGGACTCGGCCGACGCGATCGTGGTCGTGGTGGGGTCGGCCGAGACGCCCGCCGAACGAATCGCCGGTTCCCTGGCAGCCTGCGATGGCGCGAGCGCCGCTCGCGGGACCTTTGACGGGATCCGCACCCGAGTGCACGTGACCCTGGAGCGGGGGGCCGACCGCCACGCCCTGGCCGAGGCCCTCGCCCGCGCCGTGCACGACGCCGGGTGGTCCCTGCAGGAGCTCCGTCACGAGGTCCCGACCCTCGAGCGGGTGTTCCTCGAGCGCACGCGCCAGCTGGCGGCAACGGGCGGGGGCAGCGCGAAATGAGCTCTCGTCCCCGTGCCTTGGCCGGTGTGCTGCCGTTTGCGCGGCGCGAGCTCCGGAGCGCCTTCGAATCGCCGGTCGCGTACGTGGCCATTGGCCTCTTCGTGCTCGTGCTGCCTGCGCTGTTCTTCTTCCTCGGCTACCCCGTCGGGCGCACGCCGCTGCCCGGCCTTTGGGAGGGCGGGCAGGCGAGCCTGATCGTGCTCTTCTACTGGCTGCCGCTCCTGCTGGCCCTGGTGGTGCCGGCGCTCAGCATGGGGGCCTGGGCCGAGGAGCGACGGGCGGGGACGGAGGAGCTCCTGCTCACCTACCCCGTCCGAACCGGGGCCGTGGTGCTCGGCAAGTTCCTGGCGACGTGGACCCTCACGATGCTCATGGTCACCCTCGCGGTGCTCTCCGCCGCGCTGACCGTGGGGTTCCTCGGGGACCTGGACTGGAACACCGTCGTCGCCGGGCTCGTCGGCGCAGCGTGGCTGTGCGCCGGCTACGCCTCCGTGGCGCTCTTCCTCTCGGCGGTGAGCTCGGAGCAGCTGGTCGCCTTCCTCCTGGGCGCCCTGGCCCTGGGCCTGCTCTGGGCGCTGCCCCTGCTCGTGCGCGTGCTCCCCGGCGGAGCTGCAGGCGCCCTCGAGGCCGCCAGCCCCACGACCCACTTCCTCGGCAGCGCCGCCCGCGGCGTGCTCGACCTCTCTGACCTCATCTACTTCGTGCTGCTCACGGCCCTCGGGCTCGTGGCCAACACCCTGGCCGTGGAGCGACGTCGATGGAGATGACCCCCCGAAGCGCTCCCGACGCGCCGCCCCTGGCCCACGCCGGTCGGCGGGTGCTGCGGGTCAACGCGGCCCTCACCCTTGGGCTCCTGGTCCTGATCGCGGTGCTGGGTAACGTCCTCGCCGCGCGCCACCTCGGCCAGCGGGTGGACCTCAGCGCGGATCAGCTCAACGCCATCTCCGACGCGACGCAGCGCGTGGTGGACCGGGTGGAGGACCGCCTCACCGTGCGCCTCTTCGCCAACCAGGAGGTCGCGGACGGACGCCTGGCCCTGCGCGGTGCCCGGATTCGCGCGCAGCTGGAGGAGATCCTGGGCCTGCGCCCCGAGGTCTTTGACCTGCAGGTGCTCGATCCCGCGCGCTCCTCCGAGGCGAGGCGGCAGGCGCGGGAGGCGCGGCTGCAGCCCCAGCGCGCGGGCCGCGGCGGGCTGGGACAGGCGGGCGAGGAGGAGGTCTGGCTCGGGCTCGTACTCGGCTATCGCGGCCGTACCGAGATCATCACCACCCCCGAGCCCTGGCGCTTCGAGGTGCAGATGGCCAGCGCCCTGCACGCGCTCCTGAGCGACCGGAAGATCGGCATCGGCTGGATCGGCGAGCCCTTCGAGGTGGCGCCGGACTCCGAGACGGCGGCGCTGGAGCGTTGGGAGTCGACCTTCGGCGTCATCCGAGGCGCCCTCAGCCGCCGCGCGCGCATCGCCCAGCTCCCCGGGCTCGCCACCGGGAACCGCGTGCCCGATGACGTGGACGTGATCTTCATGGTGCGGCCCGGCGCCATGCACGAGCGCGAGGTCTACGCCATCGACCAGTTCGTCCAGCGCGGCGGTCGGCTGGTCGTGTGCCTCGATGACCCCGACTACAACCTCGCCTACCCCCGGGCCGACGTGGCGCCCGAGGAGTTCGAGGGGTCACCCCTCGCCCAGCTCCTGGACTCCTGGGGCATCAGGGTCGCCGCCAAGCACGTCTGGGACGACGCCTGGAAGACCGACAGGATCACCCTCTCGGCGGTGGGCGGTCAGCTCCGCCAGGGTGTGATCAGCGACCCCCTGGTGATCACCGTGCCGCCCGAGGGGCTCGCCACGGACCTCCCTCCGACCCGGGGCCTGCCCGGCGTGGCGTTCGCCTGGGCGCACCCGCTGTTCCCCGAGGAGCTTGCGCCCACGCCCCCCGGCGTCTATCGCGCGGACCTCGCGTGGTCGTCGGAGGGCGCCTACCTCACCGACGTGGCGCCGCGGCTGACCACCGACCCCGGCGGGCTCCGGAGCCTGCGCATGGCGCTGCGCAACGGCACGGCCGGCCGGCGCACTCTGGCCGCGGTGTTCAGCGGCCTGTTCCCCTCGCCCTGGGCGGGGCGGGAGGCCCCCGCGCCCCTCGACCCCCTCGGCCTCGGGCGAGCGCAGGATGAGCCGGCGCCGGTCTCCGCCGTGACCACCTCCCAGGTGGTGGTGTTCGGGGACGCCGACTGGCTGCGGGACCCGCGCCCCGAGGGCACCTTCGTTCAGGCGGGCGGTGGTGTGCTGGCGGTCAATCTCGTGGACTGGCTGACCCTCGATGAGGACCTCATCGGGCTGCGCTCCCGCGCGCCGCGGCTGCGCCCCCTGCGAGACTTCGTGGCGGAGCAGGAGCTCGCCCTCGGCCTCTTCGAGGAGGACGTCTATCCCACCGAGGCGGAGCGCATCGAGGCCAGCCGCAAGGGCGACCTCGCCCGCCGCCGCGCGCGCCGGCAGCAGTGGCTCACCATGCTCGCGCCGGCCCTCTCCGCGCTCGTGGTCGTGGCCCTGTTCGGCGTCCTGTGGAACGGCATGGCGCGCCGCCGCGCCGAGCCGGTAGGAGAGCGCCAATGATCGCCTCCGTCCTGCCCCTCAACCGGTGGCTGTTGGCCATCGCGGTGGCGCTCGGTGTGGCCCTTGCCGCCCTCGAAGGGGGCGGCATCGAGGAGCGCGCAGTGGAGCCGCTCTTCCCGGGCTTCGACGGGGCCCGCGCCGTCGCGGTGGAGCTGAGCTCCCCCGTGGACGAGGCCTTCCCCGCGGTGACCATCCGCAGGGCCGAGGTGGGGGAGCCGTGGCGCATCGATCAGCTGTTCGGCGCCGCGGCCTCGCCGATCTTGCTGGACGTGTTCCTCTCGCGGGTGGGGGCCATGACCAACCTGGACCTGGTGAGCGATGACCCCGGCCGCATCGCGGAGTACGAGCTCGGCGAGGACGTGGCCACGCGGGTGGTGGTGCTCGGGGCGGCCCCCGGCGACGAGGACGGCGCGACCCCCTCGTCTGATCCGGCGGCGACCACCATGCTGGACTTCTACGTGGCCACAGCATCGCCCACGGCGGCCTTCGTCCGCAGGGCGGGTGAGGCCGAGGTGTTCCGCATCCCGCGCCTCCGTGTGCCGCCCACCCGGCCGTTCACCTGGTTCGGGCGCGCGTCGTTGGTGCCGTTCGAGAGCGTCCAGGTACGACAGGTGACCGCCTCCGGAGCAGCGGTGGGCGGCGAGCGTGTGCTGGTGCAGACCATGGAGCGCTTCGGCAGCTTCAAGAGCGGAAGCGGCGCCGAGGTCTCGGGGCAGCGAGCGCTCGATGTGCTCCAGCGCCTGCGGGCCCTGTTCCCGGTGGCGGTGGAGGGTGAGCGGGCGCCCGCCGACTTCCCCGGGGAGCGCGCGGCCTTCGTGGTCACGGTCGAGCAGGTCACCGGGGGCGAGCTGCAGCTCGCCTTCTCCGAGGCGGAGCTCGATGGCGCCACGAGGTGGCTGGCGCGACGGTCCACGGATCGCCTGATCCTCGAGTGTGACCCCACGGTCACCGCGGGCCTGGTGGCGGCGCTCCGGGCGCTGCCGGAGTGACGGCCCCCGCGACGTTCTGCGTGCCTCCCTCTGGGCGGCGCGGCAGGTGAGCGCACTCCGACCGTTGGACGCCGATTCGGCCACAGGATCGCCCCTGGGCTCGCCGCGGCTCGGACTCCGTGATGACACCTGGGCCGACACCTGGAGCGGCGCAGTGGAGGCTCGGATCGAGGCCACGGAGGAGCCTGCCGCGAATCCATGGCACGCCGGGGCCCGGATCTGGGCCCCTCGCATGGTTCGGGGGGGCGGCGAGCGGTAACCTCTCGTCCGTCATGGCCATCGACTTCGAGCAGGAGTACGGCGTCAACGCCGGGTACGTTCAGGAACTCTTTGACGGCTGGCGGAGCGATCCCGCCGGCGTGGAGGAGAGCTGGCGCAAGATCTTCGAGCGCCTCTCTGCGGATGGGATCGGGGGGACTCCCGCCCCCGCCGGGAGCGGGGGGGCGTCCGCGGGCGGACCCGCCGCGGCCGGCGCCTCGTCCGCCGTGGCCGCGGCCGACGGGCCCGACCTCTCCGAGGATCCCGAGGTCGAGCTGCTGGTCGGGATCGCCGGCAAGATCGCTACCAACATGGAGGCGAGCCTCGACCTGCCCGTGGCCACCTCGGTGCGGAACATGTCCGCCAAGGTCCTCGGGGAGAACCGCTCGATCATCAACGAGCACATGCTGGTCCGCGCGATCGGCAAGTCGTCGTACACCCACCTGTTTGCCTTCGCCCTGGCGCGCGCGCTGGGCGAGATGCCGCGGGTGCAGGCCTCCTACGTGGAGTCCGGCGGCAAGCGCTACCGCCGCGTGCCCGAGCACGTGAACCTCGGCATCGCCATCGACGTGCCGGGTCCCAAGGGCCGCATGCTCGTGGTGCCCAGCATCAAGGCCGCCGAGACCCTCGACTTCGCCGAGTTCTACGGCGCCTTCCAGGACCTCGTGGACCGCGGCCGTGAGGGCAAGCTCACCAGCGCCGACTTCGCAGGCACCACCTGCACGCTCACCAACCCCGGGGGCTTCGGCACCGCCATGAGCGTGCCGCGCCTCATGCCCGGCCAGGGGGTCATCATCGCCACCGGCTCCATCGGCATCCCGCCGGAGCTCGCGGGCATGTCCAAGGGAGCCCTGGCGGAGAACGCCATCGGCCCGGTCATGACCATGACCAGCACCTACGACCACCGGGTGATCCAGGGCGCCGAGTCGGGCCTCCTGCTCAAGCGCGTGGACGAGCTGCTGCACGGCGCGGACGGCTTCTACGACGACATCTTCATGGCGCTGCGGGTGCCCTGGCAGCCGGCGCGCTCCGGTGAGGATCTGCGCCCCACGGGCGGCGCCGACCACGCGGAGATGCAGACCAAGGTCTGGACCCTGATCCAGGCCTACCGCACCCGCGGCGGCCAGCTCGCGGACCTCGACCCCCTCGGCTATCAGCCGGAGCTGCTGGAGTCCCTGGACCCCAGCTCCTACGGGCTGTCCCTGTGGGACCTCGACCGCACGTTCCTGTGCGGCGGGATGAACGGCAAGACGTCCATGACCCTGCGGGAGATCCTGCGCACCCTGCGCCGGGCCTACTGCCGTCGCTGGACGAGCGAGGTCGGCCACATCACCGACCGCGACCGCAAGCTCTGGCTGCGCGAGCGGGTGGAGAACGACGACCACTTCGTCGAGTTCGACACCGAGGAGCGCAACCACATCCTGCGCCGCCTCAACCGCGCCGAGAACTTCGAGCGCTTCCTCGCGAACACCTACGTGGGCAACAAGCGCTTCTCCCTGGAGGGCGGCGACACCATGATCCCCGCCCTGGCGGAGGTCATCGAGCGCGCCGCGACCAAGGGCGTCGAGAAGGTCGTGATCGGTATGGCCCACCGGGGCCGGCTGAACGTCCTCGCGAACCTCATGGGCAAGTCCCACGAGCAGATCTTCCGGGAGTTCGAGGGCGGGCTTCTGCCCCTCTCCACGGAGGGCTCGGGCGACGTGAAGTACCACCTCGGTCAGGTGGGGATCTTCCGCACCCGCGACGGCAAGGAGGTCGAGGTCTCCCTGTCCGCCAACCCCAGCCACCTCGAGGCGGTGGACCCGGTGGTGTGCGGCATGACCCGCGCCTACCAGGACGCCATGGGGGACGGGGACCGGCGCAAGGTGCTGGCGGTCCTGATCCACGGGGACGCGGCCTTCTCCGGCCAGGGCGTGGTGACCGAGACGCTCAACATGAGCGAGCTGCGGGCCTTCAGCAACGGCGGCACGGTCCACCTGATCATCAACAACCAGATCGGCTTCACCGCCGGCCCGCGGGACCTGCGCTCGACGCACTACTGCTCGGACGCGGCCAAGGCCATCGAGGCCCCGGTCATGCACGCCAACGGGGACTTCCCCGAGTCGGTGCTGCGCGCCTGCCGCCTGGCGGTGGACTACCAGCGCGAGTTCGGCGCCGACGCGGTCATCGACATGGTCTGCTACCGCCGCTGGGGGCACAACGAGGGCGACGAGCCCGCGTACACCCAGCCGGCGCTCTACAGCCGAATCGCCGAGCACCCCACCGTGTGCGCGATCTACAGCGACCTCCTCGTGCGCCGCGGCGCCCTGACCCGGGAGGAGGCGGACCTCATCAGCTCCGAGGCCGAGGACGAGCTCCGCACGGCCCTCGCCAAGCACAAGGCCAGCGCCACCGAAGAGCTGCCGTTTGAGGAGATCGTGGACGTGGAGCTCGACGACCCGCGGGACTACGTGGCGGGGCTGTCGCCCGAGACGGCCGTGCCCGAGGAGGACCTGGTCCAGTTCATCGACGACCTCAACATGATCCCCGAGGGGTTCGTGGTGCACCCCAACCTCCTGCGGCAGCTGCGCCGCCGGGAGCGCATGGTGCGCGGTGAGCTTAACGTGGACTGGGGCTGCGCCGAGGCGCTGGCCTTCGCCACCCTGCTGCGCGATGGAGTCTCCATTCGCCTGGAGGGCCAGGACTCCGGCCGTGGCACGTTCAGCCACCGCCACGCGGTCATCCGCGACCAGTCCACCGAGGCGGAGCACGTGCCCCTCCAGGCGCTCTCCGAGGGCTCTGGCCACTTCGAGGCCTGGGACTCGCTCCTGAGCGAGGAGGCCGCCCTGGCCTTCGAGTACGGGTACGGCCTCGCGCGACCGGAGTCCCTCGTCCTGTGGGAGGCCCAGTTCGGCGACTTCGCCAACGGCGCCCAGATCCCCATCGACCAATTCCTGGTCTCCGGCGAGGCCAAGTGGCGCCAGCTCTCGGGCGTGGTGATGCTGCTGCCCCACGGCTACGACGGCCAGGGACCCGAGCACTCATCGGCCCGCCTCGAGCGCTTCCTCCAGCCCTGCAGCGGCGGGAACATCTCGGTCGTGAACTGCTCCACCTCGGCGCAGATCTTCCACCTGCTGTGCCGCCACGGCAGGGCCGAGTCCAAGCGCCCGCTGATCGTCATGACGCCCAAGAGCTTCCTGCGCGACAAGCGCGCGGCGAGCCCGATCGAGGACCTCGCCTCCGGGGGCTTCCAGGAGGTCATCGGAGACCGGACCGTGGAGCCGGCCAAGGTCAAGCGCCTCGTGCTCTGCTCCGGCAAGATCGGCCACGAGCTCGCCACCGCCCGCGAGGAGGCTGATCGCGACGACGTCGCCATCTGCCGCGTCGAGCAGCTCTACCCGTTCCCCAAGGACCAGGTCCTGGCCCAGATCGGCCGCTACCCGAACCTGGAGCACGTGGTCTGGACCCAAGAAGAGCCCCGCAACATGGGGGCCTGGTTCTTCATCCTGCAGCGCTTCCACGACCTCGGCCGCACCGACCTCAAGTACGCCGGCCGCGCCGAGTCCGCCAGCCCCGCCACGGGCTCCTACAGCCGCCACAGCGCCGAGCAGGCCTTCCTCATCAAGATGGCCTTCGGCGAGGTCCAGCCGGCCACCAGCCTCGAGGGCTGAGCGAGTCCTCGCTCCGCCCAGGCCCTCCTCGGCCGGACGCTCCGCGCGTTCGGCGCCGTGGAGGGGCCGGACCGGGATCTCGCAGGGA
>CAJQPT010000215.1 GCA_905480285.1 uncultured bacterium | reverse complement strand
CGCTTCGGCGAGCCGGTGGACGGCTGGGAGATGCCGGGGTTCGATCACCGGGATTGGAGGGAAGGCAGGGCCGGCTTCGGTCGGCGGGGGACCCCGAAGTCGGTGGTGCGCACGGACTGGCATGAGAAGTTCATCCAGCTGAGGACCACGTTCCGGCTCGAGGAGATCCCCGAGGCGCTGCGGCTCACGCTGCACTACGACGACGACGTGCGCGTGTTCATCAACGGCCAGCTCGTGATGGAGCGGACCGGGTACATCGTGGACTACGGCACCCACCAGCTGCCCCAGGCCGCCCGGGACGCCCTGGTGGTGGGCCGCAACGTGGTGGCCGTGTCTTGCCTGCAGGACTTCGGCGGCCAGTACATCGACATCGGGCTCGATACGGGGTGCGACCCCAACGCGGAGGGAGGGCCGGTGGCTCTCCTGGAGGCGGCGGCGTCGGAGCGTGAGGGGGACGCTGCCCTCGAGCGCGGCCGAGACCTGCTCGCGCGCCGGGCGAAGCTGAAGGGCGAGCGGGTCAACAAGCCCTACCCCGCCCAGGTCGTCCGGGAGGTGGGGTCTCGACCCCCTTCGCAGCACATCAACCTGCGCGGCAGCGTTCATGCGCTGGCGGATCAGGTCGGCCCCGGGGTGCCCATGGCATGGGTCAAGGGGACAGCCGGGGACGGCGAGTACGCCGCGCCCGTGAACGGGCCGGACGGGGCGCCCACCAGCGGCCGGAGGCGCGCCCTGGTGGAGTGGATCTTCGGCGACGGCGCCCACCTCGCGGCGCGGGTCGAGGCGAACCGCACCTGGCAGTTCCTCTTCGGTCGAGGCCTCTGTCGCTCCACGGGTGACTTCGGTCGCCTCGGAGAGCGCCCGACGCACCCCGAACTCCTGGACCACCTCGCCAACGAGCTCATTCAGCGCGGTTGGTCTCGCAAGGCCTTGCAGCGCTTCGTCATGGAGAGCGAGGCGTACCGGATGGCGACGGTCGGCCCGGACGAGGCCCTCGAGGCGGACCCGCGCAACGACCTCTTCTGGCGCTTCAACCCGCGCCGGCTCACGGCGGAGGAGGTGCGGGACGCGATGCTCGCCGCCAGCGGCGAGCTCAACCTGCGCAAGCACGGACCCAGCGTCTTCCCGCCCCTCCCCAAGGAGGTCCTCGCGACCGCATCTCGGCCCGGCGCCGCGTGGGGCCGCTCCTCCAAAGAGGACTCCGTCCGGCGCAGCGTCTACATCCACGTGAAGCGGTCCCTGCGGGAGCCTCTGCTGGCGGTCCTCGACCAGCCCGACCCGGACATGCCGTGCCCGGAGCGGTTCCCGACCAACGTCCCCACCCAGGCGCTGCTCACCCTCAACGGCGAGTTCTCCCAGGTCCGTGCGGAGGCCTTCGCGGCCTCGCTCACGGAGCACGAGACCCTGCGGGCGGCCCTGGCGGAGGCCATGCAGCGCGCGCTCTCGCGGGCTCCGGCGGAGGACGAGCTGGACCGCGCGGAGGTCCTCATCGCCAACCTCGTGGACGCCCACGGGCTGGATCAGCAGCGCGCCCTCAGCATGTTCGCGCTCGGCCTCTTCAACCGGAACGAGTTCACCTGGCTCGACTGATGACCATGAACGAACAAGAACAACGACAGGGCCAAGGGCGCGGCTGTGACATGAGCCGGCGGCAGTTCCTCTGGAACTCCGCCGGGGGCTTCGGCTCGGTGGCCCTGACGGGAATGCTCGGGTCCGAGTTCCTCGCGTCGTCAGCCAGCGCGGCCGCCGGGGGGCCGAACCCGCTCGCAGGGAAGCCGATCACCTCGGCCGCGTTGGGCCGAGCGAAGCACGTGATCTTCCTCTTCATGTACGGCGGTCCGAGCCAGGTCGACACCTTCGACTACAAGCCGGACCTCTACCGGCTGGACGGCAAGACCGTGAGCGTCCCCACCTTCGGGCGGGGTGGCAAGCGAGACGGGGGCCGGGTGGTCGGCCCCAAGTGGCGCTTCCGGCAGTACGGCGAGTGCGGCAAGTACGTCTCCGACCTGTTCCCCCACGTCGGGACCCAGGTGGACAAGATCGCCTTCCTGCACTCCATGTACGCGGAGAGCCCCATTCACGGCTCGGCGCTGCTGAACATGAACTGCGGCCGCCTGATCTCGGGGCACCCGAGTCTGGGCTCCTGGGTGAACTACGGGCTCGGGTCCGTCAACAAGGACCTGCCTGGCTATGTGGTCATGCTGGACGAGGCGGGGGGCCCGATCAGCGGCGCCAAGAACTGGACGAACGGCTACATGCCGGCGTCGCTCCAGGGGGTCCAGGTCCGCACCGAGGGGACCCCGATCCTGGGGCTGGACCGCCCCGCGGGGATGACGGACGGCGCGCAGCGCGCGCTGCTCGACCACCTGCGCTCGGAGAACGAGGCCCACGCCGCGATGCGGAAAGGAAATGACCAGCTGCAGGCGCGGATCGAGCAGTTCGAGCTCGCCTACCGGATGCAGTCCACGGCGCCCGAGGCGGTCGACCTCGCCAGCGAGGACGAGGGTACGCGAGAGCTCTACGGCCTCAACGACGAGAAGACGCGGCGGTTTGGCTCCAAGTGCCTGCTGGCGCGGCGGCTCGTGGAGCGCGGCGTCCGGTTCGTGCAGGTGTACTCCGGCGGCGGTCACAACGACGACAACTGGGACGCCCACGGGGACCTGATCTTCAACCACACCCGCCACGCGGGCCGGACCGACAAGCCCATCGCCGGGATGTTGATCGACCTGGAGAGGCGGGGCCTCCTGGAGGAGACCCTGGTGGTGTGGGGCGGCGAGTTTGGGCGCCAGCCGACGGCGGAGTACGCCGAGGGCACGGGCCGCGACCACAACTCCTGGGGCTTCACCATGTGGATGGCCGGCGGCGGCATCAAGGGAGGCACGAGCGTCGGGCAAACCGATGAGCTCGGTTCGAAGGCCGTGGAGGACCGCTTCCACGTGCGGCGGCTCCACGCGACGATCCTCCACCTGCTCGGGCTCGACCCGAACGGGCTGACCTACTTCTTCAACGGGCTCGACCAGAAGCTCGTGGGGACCGAGGGCGCCGAGCCGATCCACGAGGTCATCGCGTGATCGGACTCATCGCCGCGGCCGAAGGAGCCGCGTTCAGCGCGGAGCAGTGGAGCGAGTTCTATGCCCGCCTGCACCCCGTGCTGCTGCACTTCCCCATCGGATTGACCGTCGCGGCGCTCTTCATGGAGCTCGTGGCGCTGGTCTCTCCCGGGGCCCGCAGCACGCGCCGTTGGATGTATGGCCTCCTCGCGCTCTCCGCGGCCTTCGCGGCGTCGAGCGGCTGGCTGCTGGGCGAGGGATCCGACTATTCGAGCGAGCTGGTCGATGAGCACCGCCGGTTGGGCGTGGCGGCGGCGATCCTCGCGGCCGTGGTCGTGGCCCTGGACCTCGTGGGGCGGAGCCGCCGGGCGGCGGCCGCCCGCGGATTTCTGGCCCTGCTCTGCGCGGGCGTGATCGGGACCGCGGGTCACCACGGGGGGATGATCACGCACGGGCGGACCTTCCTCTCTTCTGCGGCCCCGCCCTGGCTCGCGCCGTACCTGACCGAGGGAGGCGAGGCCTCGCGCTTGGAGGATCCCGCGAGCGAGACCTCACCGCCGGCGGTGACGCCCACCGAGAGCCCGGTGGGGGTCGTCAGCGCAGGCTCGTTCGCTGTGGACGCGCCGGCTGATGCCGCCGACCCGCTGTCCGGATTCGCCGACCCGCTGTCCGGCCACGGCGAGAACGAGGGAGCGGGCGTGGACCTGGAGCTCCTGGTGTCCACGTTCCGAGCGCGCTGCTTCGAGTGCCACAACGAGGACAAGACCAAGGGCGGCTTGCGCCTTGACGAGCTCGCGGGCTGGGAGGACGGCGTGGACCTCGAGTCCCCCGAAGATAGCGAGCTGCTCTATCGGGTCCTGCTGCCCCGGGACGACGTGGACGCCATGCCCCCCAAGGGCAAGGGCCTGGACAAGGCCGCCATCGAGGCCCTGCAGGGCTGGATCGAGGCCGGAGCGCCCACGGGTGAGCTGCGCGTCTTGCTCGGCGAAGCGGCAGAGGATCAGGAGAAGCAGGCGGCGAGCATGGATGAGCTGCGCGAGGCCAGCGGGGCGCGGATCGAACCGATCGCGGAGGACCTCCTCTTCCCGATGGGGCAGCAGCGGCTGGACGTGAGCTGGCGCCACTCGGATGCCTCGCCGAGCGTCGGCCAGGTGAGGGCCCTGGCGCCCATCGCCGGCCGGGTGGTGAACCTGGACCTCGCGCGATCCGGCGTCACCGACGCCACCGTCCGCGGTCTGCCAGAGATGGAGGGCCTGACGAGGCTTCACCTCGAGTCCACAGGCGTGACGGACGTTGCGATGTCCATTGTGGCCGAGCGGGCTCCGTCCCTCGAGTATCTCAACCTCCACTCCACCGGGGTCACAGGCGGGGGACTGGACGCCATTGGGCGCCTCGTACACCTGCAACGCCTCGTGCTCTTCGGCACCTCGGTCACGCCCGCGCAGGCTGACGGGTTCTCTTCGCAGGCGCCGCAGGTCAAGGTGACCATCGGAGCCCCTGCACCCGAGGTGTTCGCGAACGGACAGCCCCGTAGGATCCTCGCCGCAGACGCGAGCAAGGGGCGCGTCGTCCTGCTGCGTGAGGTCGCGATCGGTCGACCGGACGTCCTCTGGGAGCGACCCATTCAGGCGCTGCACGACCTGCAGTGGCTGGGTGAAACCGGCGACGGTCACGGCCGCGTCCTGGTGCAGGAGTCCTGGACGAAGATCGTCGAGGTGGACACGCGAACGGGCGAGACGCTCTGGTCCTACGACGCCCGACCGGCCGACGGTGAGCGGGTGGAGATTCACTCCTTCCAGCGCCTCGACGACGGCACGACCATGGTGGCCGAGTCCGGTCGGGGGCGGATCGCCTTCGTGAACGGGGCCGGCGAGCTGACGGGCACCATCGCGCTGACGCTCGAGCGGCCTGACCCCCATCACGACACGCGGCTCGTGCGGGTGACGCCGAAGGGGACCTTCCTGGTCGCCCACGAGAACGACGGGGTGGTCCGCGAGTACGACCGCAGCGGAGCGGTCGTGTGGACCTTCGAGGTGCCGCTGTTCGGTCAGGAGAGGGCGGCGGGTCATGGGCCCGAGGGGCACGGGAACCAGTGCTTCCAGGCGATCCGGCGGGCCGATGGAGACACGCTGGTCACGACGGGGAACGGGAGCAGCCTGCTCTGCGTCTCCCCGGAAGGCGACGTTCGCTGGCGAAAGGGGTCAGAGGACCTCGACGGGATCGAGCTCGCCTGGGTCACGACCGTCCAGGAGCTCGAGGATGGCCATCTGGTGCTGGGGAACTGTCACGCGGGCGACCAGCAGCCCCAGGCCATCGAATTGGGGCCGGACTTTCGGGTGGAATGGACGTTCAGGGACTTCGAGCGCTTCGGGAACGGGCTTTCAAACCTTCTCGTCATCGAAGATGGCCGATAGCATCTGACGCCGCGTCAGGCGCCAGAGTCGACGCTTCGTTTGCGTCAACGGCCTGATCGCTGGACGCTTTCAATCCCCCACTAGCCAGTCAATACACCATGAAGAAGCTCATCGCTGCCGCCGCGCTCACGCTCGGCGCCACCGGCTGCCTCGGCCCGAACAACGCCTTCAACTCGATCAACAACTGGAACGCCGAGGTCTCTGACTCGGATGTTGTGAACGAGGCCCTCTTCATCGGGATGAACATCATCCCGGTCTACGGGTTCGCCTACATGGGCGACGTGCTCGTCTTCAACACGATCGAGTACTGGAGCGGCGGTAACCCCATCGACGCCGCCGGCCCGTTCCCCGGCTTCACCCGCAAGAGCGGCGACGAGGACTGAGTTCAGCTGAACTCACGGACGCAAACGGCGCGCCACCCGCATTGCGGGGGGCGCGCCGTTTGCTTTGGTGCATGCACCGAGGGTCTAGTCGACGGTCCAGATCTCGCCGTCGTAGACGAGCTCCTTGAGGTCGCCGGCGCCCTTGGTTGCGATGGCGTCTTCCACCTGGGCGTTGACGCCGGTCTCGTACACCGGGGCCTCCACGGCGCGCAAGATGCCGACCGGGACGGGCATCTCGGGATCGTCCCGCATGCCGGCGATCAGGACCGTGGGCGCGTGAGAGGGGGTGTCGGGGCGCCAGACATCGGCCTCTTCGGCGGCGCAGCGCTCGACGGTGAAGCCGTTGAAGCGCAGGCCCTTGTCGCGGTCGGCGCCGTAGATCATCGGCTCGCCGGCGGTCAGGTCGACCGTCCGGTCAGGGCGGACCTTCTTCTCCACCGTGGTGGCGTAGAAGTCCTTGTTGAAGATCACGCAGTTCTGAAGGATCTCGATGAACGAGGTCCCCTTGTGCGCGGCGGCCGCCTTGAGGATCTTCGACATGTGCTTCATGTCCTGATCGATGGTCCGAGCCACGAAGGTGGCCTGGGACCCGACGGCGAACTGAGCCGGCTCGAAGGGACGGTCCACGGAGCCCATGGGCGTCGACTTCTTCTTGGTGCCAACCGGGGAGGTGGGGGAGTACTGACCCTTCGTCAGGCCGTAGATCTCGTTGTTGAACATCAGGATGTTCACGTCGAGGTTGCGGCGCAGGATGTGAGCGAGGTGGTTGCCGCCGATGGACAGGGAGTCCCCGTCGCCGGTCACGATCCAGACGTCGAGGTCAGGGTTGGCGACCTTGACCCCCGTGGCGACGGCGGGGGCGCGGCCGTGGATGGTGTGGAAGCCGTACGTGTTCATGTAGTACGGGAAGCGGCTGGAGCAGCCGATCCCGGACACGAACACGGTCTTGGCGGGGTCCGCGCCGGACTCCGCCATGTGCTTCTGCAGGGCGTTGAGGATGGCGTAATCCCCGCAGCCGGGGCACCAACGCACCTCCTGGTCGGAGGCGAAGTCCTTCTTCGTGAGGGCGGGCTGAGCGATGTCGGTCATGTTTGTGGTCCTCCTCAGGCTCCCGCGCGCTCGTCGAGGACGCGCTTGATCTCGGCTTCGACCTCGGCGACGAGGAAGGGCTGGCCGGTGACCTTGTTGAAGGGGATGTAGTCGTGGTCCGGGAGCTCGCCGCGCAGCAGATAGGTCATCTGCGCCACGTTCATCTCAGGGACGATGACGGACTTGAAGCGCGAGAAGATCTCGTCGAGCCCGTGCGGCAGCGGCCAAACATGGGTCAGGTGGATCCGCGAGACGCTCTGCCCCTTGGCGCGGGCATTGTCCACGGCCTGACGCAGGATGCCGACGGTGGAACCCCAGCCCAGGACGAGCAGGTCACCGGAGTCGGCGCCGTCGACCTCGGGGGTCGGGATGGAGTCGGCCACGTTCCGGACCTTCTGGTGACGGATGTCCGTCATCGCCTGGTGGTTGTCCGGGTCGTAGCTGATGTTGCTGCTCGGGGCCTTCTCCAGGCCGCCGATCCGGAACTCCATGCCGGGCGTGCCGGGCTTGACCCAGGGGCGCGCGAGCTTCTCGTCGCGTCCGAAGGACTGGAAGTCCTCGCCCTTCTCGGCCGTGAACTCCACGGGGAACGGCTCCAGCGAGTCGAGGTCGGGGAGCGACCACGGCTCGGCGCCATTGGCGATGAAGTTGTCGGAGAGCAGGATGACGGGCGTCATGTACTGCACCGCGATCCGGCAGGCGTCGATGGTCAGCTCGAAGGCGTCGCTGGGCTTGCTGATGGCGACGACCGGCATGGGCGCGTCCCCGTTGCGGCCGAAGATGCTGCTCAGGAGGTCGGACTGCTCGACCTTGGTCGGCATCCCGGTGGACGGGCCGGCGCGCTGGACGTCGACGATGACAAGGGGCAGCTCGGTGGAGATCGCGAGCCCCATGGCCTCACCCTTGAGGGCCATGCCGGGCCCGGAGGTCCCGGTCATGCCGAGGCTCCCGGCGAAGGAGGCGCCGATGGCCGAGCAGATCGCGGCGATCTCGTCCTCGGACTGGATCGTCACGACGCCGTGGTTCTTGTAGCCCGCGAGGAACTCCAGGACGCTCGACGCCGGGGTGATCGGGTACGAGCAATACACCGGCTTGAGGCCGGCGAGCTTTGCGCCAGCGACCAGGCCGATGGCCAGGGCCTGGTTGCCCATGACGTTGCGGTACGTGCCCGACTGGAGCGTCGCCTTGGGGACCTCGTACTGGCCCTGGAAGAGCTCGCGGATGTCCCCCGCGTTGTACCCCGCCTTCAGCGCCGTCTGGTTGGCGGCGATGAGGTCGTCCTTGCCCTTGAACTTCTCCTCCAGCCACTCGAGCGTCGGCTCGAGCGGGCGGCTGTACACCCAGTACATCAGGCCCAGGGTGTAGAAGTTCTTGCAGCGCTGCTTGTCCTTGTTGGAGAGCGGCGAGTCCGCCAGCGCCTCGGAGACGCGGGAGTTGATCCCGACCTCGATGACCCGGAAGCCGTCGAGGGTCCCGTCCTCGAGGGGGTTGGTGTCGCACTTCGCCTTCTTCAGGTCCGTCGCCTTGAAGGCGTCGGTGTTGACGATCACGATGCCGCCCTTCTTCAGGGCGTTCACGTTGACCATCAGCGCCGCGGGGTTCATCGCGACGAGCACGTCGGGCTGGTCGCCGGGCGTGTGGATGTCCGAGGAGCTGAACTGGAGCTGGAAGCCCGACACGCCGGGCCGCGTGCCCACTGGCGCCCGGATCTCGGCGGGGAAGTCGGGCAGGGTCGCGAGGTCGTTCCCGAACAGCGCGCTGGTGCGCGTGAACTGGTTCCCCGTCACCTGCATCCCGTCGCCGGAGTCCCCGGCGAAGCGGATGACAACGCGGTCGAGCTGCTGGAGGGGGAGCTCACCTGCGGAGGTGTCTTGGGCGGTCGGCGGAGTCATCGTTGGGCTTGGGCGTGGGCGCCAGAAAATCGCAGGAGAGGATAGGTCCGACCCTGGCTCAGATGACCACCCATCCGAACAGAAGCCACGGCATCGGGACCGGAACATCATCCGGACGCCGTTTGGGGCACTGAAATGCCCTCGGCCTGCGGTGGGGATTCGCCCGAATGGCCCTCGGGGAGGCACTCGAGGGCGGCTTAGCCCGTCAGATGGAGCAGACCCGCGATTTCGTGCGGTCCCGCATTCCACCCTGAAGGTCCGTGGCGCGGACCTGGGTCTCCAGGGACCGATCAATCGCCTCGGCGACGATCTCCGGATCACAGGTCTCGGGCAGCAGGAACGCGATCTCGGCGTCGTCGAGGGCCCCGCAGGGCAGCTGGACGTGGAAGTCCACGTAAAGCGTCTCGATCACCATCGTCAGCGCCAGTGCGGCATCTGAGCGGCTCCTGATCCTCGCCAGGGAGGCCACGAGGGGGATGGAGGCCTTGACACGCACGTAGCCCTCGGGAGCCTTGGCCCACCTGGACGTCCAGGGCTCGCCGTTGATCAGCAGGTACTTCGAGACCTCCGCCCAGCCGCTCTCGGCGCCCTTGGACTCGGTCTCGCCTGCGGTCTCATCGGGGGACCCGCCGCGGACCGAATCCGCGGTGGGGTCCGCGGCCACGAGCCGGAACTGGGGCCGCCCCGTGCCTGTGGAGGGGCCGGAGGGCTCAAGCGGGTCGTCGATGGGGTCAGACTCGGTCATGGTCGTGCACGCGGGTGCGGGATAGTGGTCGTCCAGATGGCCTCCGCCACTGAACCCGAATCGGGTCCCAAGCGGCCTCGCCAACGCTGCGCGCGCCTCCGGTACGATGGACGCGTGGAGCCGCCTCAGCCAAGACGGCGTTCCTCGGCCGATGCATTCGATCCAACTGAACTCCCCGGAGAGCCCCTGGTCGGGAGCCCTCAGGCGCCTGCTGAGCTCCCGGCGGTGGGTGGTGGGGCTCCTGCTGGCGTGCTCCATGACCTCCGGCGCCGCTGCCGCTGCGCCCCAGAATCGGGCGGTGGAGATCTCCTCGACCATCCGGCGGGAGGGGGACAAGACCCCGGTCGCGCTCTTCGAGGAGCTCGGGGTCCTCGGGACGGCCCAGTCCTTTGGCGTGCTCGAGCGATCCCTCTCGCAGGTCAAGTCGGTCGGCCGGTTCCGCGCGATCTTCCGCGCCATGCGCCACTTCCTCCCGGATGCGGAGCTCGGGCCCAAGGCGATTCGGCTCACGCTGCGGGCCGCGAAGGGGCGCGACAAGGTGGAGGCGCCCCAGGCAGCGAACGCTCTGGCGAGCTTCGGCGCCAGCGCCACCGAGGCGCTCATCGAACTTGCAAAGGAGGGCAAGCTCCCGGGGTCGCGTGCCGCTGCCTTGCGGGGACTTCAGGCCGAGATCCTCGAGCGCGGTGAGCTGGAGCTGCTCGACCTGGTGCTCGAGTCCTGGGTCACCCCACGCTCCGGTACCCAGGCTCAGGCCTGTGCCGTGCTCGCCTCCTTCCGTGAGCTGGACGCGCTCAAGCGGATGGCCAGGTACGTCGGGTCCAAGAAGGGCACCTATCAGATGCGCCAGACCATCCTGCGCGCGATGGCGGCCCATCCCTTCGGGACGAGCCAGACGCTGGATGAGGGGGTCGAGCAGGTGCTCTACCGCGGGCTTCAGATCAAGGACCCGCGGCTGCGCTACTACGCGCTGGATGCCATGGCGACCCGCGGTGGCACCGAGAGCCTGCCGGCGGTGACGAGGCTGACCAAGGATCGAGATCCAGCCGTTCGCCGCCTCGCCCTGCTCGTGGTCCTCCGAGCCACCTCGAACGGCAAGGGCGCGGTGGGCCTCTCGCGTTCCTCCGACCCGGTCGCCCGTCAGGCCGCGGCGATCTTCCTCGCGGAGAGCTCGGGACCGGACGCGCTCGGCGCCTTGCACGCCTTGCTCGAGGACGAGGACGTCTCGGTCCGCGCAGAGGCGATCCGCCAGACCGGGCGGCGGCGCGAGGTGGACTCCATCTTGCCGTTGATCGAGTGCCTCTCCCGCGAGAACGGGCGGCTCCGGGGCGACGCCCACTTCGTGCTGACGATGATGACCGGGATGGACCTGGGCTTCAGGGTCGGGTCGTGGAGGAGCTTCTGGAGGGACAAGGGTGAGGGCTTCCAGATGCCCACCCTCGAGGAGGCCCGCAAGGTCGCGGCCGAGCTCGCGGCGAACCAGAGCGAGGAGGGCATGTCCGCGGTGTCCTTCTACGGGCTGACGGTGATCTCGAACCACTTCGCCCTCGTGGTGGATACGTCCGGTTCGATGACCACCAAGGTCAAGGACGGCAAGACCCGGCTGGACATCGCGAAAGAGCAGATCAACGGCGTCATCAAGCGCATCCGCGATGGGGCGCTCTTCAACGTCATCCCGTTCGCCGACAACGCCCTCCCGATGGAGGAGGTCTTGATCGAGATGGACGAGTCGCTCCGCGAGGACTCGATGCTCTATGTCGAGGGCCTGCGAGCAGGTGGGGGAACCAACGCCTACGAGGGCCTCGCGGCGGCCTTCGAGGACCAGATCGTGGACACCATTTACCTGCTCACCGACGGCATTCCGAACGGGGATCCGGTCGCGATCCGCGAGGAGGTCGAGCGCTGGAATTCGGTCCGCGGCATCCGGATCCACTGCATCTCCATCGGGGCGGCGAGCTCCTTCTTGAAGGGGATCGCGGAGGACTCCGGCGGAGAATACACGGAAGTAAAATAATCTAGAGTAGACTAATTGCGTGCCGAAGGGGTTCTTCAAGGCCCTCAGGCGGGATTGGCGCGGGAGTGGACTGGTACCCTCCACCCGATGGAAGGCTCGCACACGACCTCGGATTCTGGTGGGCCCAACGTCTTCCTGGAGGTGTTTCCAGGCGCCTTCCTCCTCGGGGGGCTGGCGGCGCTGATCGGCGGCGCCCTGCAGATCGCCGCGGTCCCCGCGCGGCTGGGCGATCAGGCTCGCAGCATCGAGCAGGTGGCCCTCGCGACCGGCTGGGTGGACCACCTCGCCGAGGCGCTCTTCGCGACCACCCTGGGGATGCTCATGGTGACCGCTGGCCGGCGCACTGGCAGGCGGCTGGTGCGGGCGGCGGTGTGCGCTGTGGTGGCCTTGCTCATGCTGACCTTCCTCTCGGGGTTCCCCGGCGGCACGGTTGGCTTCACCTCCGGGAGCATCGGCGCCGCCGTGCTCCTCGCAGCAGGGCTGTTCGCCGTGGACGCGCTCGGTCTCCGTGGGCGCGTGGCGCTGGTCGCTGGTGTGGTGCTCGGAGTCAGCCCCATCTGGTGGGCTGCCTCGCGCGTTCAGGCGGACAGCCCCGGCATCCCGGTGCGGGTCGTGCTCTATGACCTCGTGGCGGCGCCCGATCTCTTCCAGACACTGCAAGCTCGCCCCGGTGCCGAGCCAGGAGTCGGGGTGCTCACGCCAGCGGTGGACCAGCAGACCGACACCGGGGACAAGCCCGCGCTCATCATGCCGCCGCCTGCTGCGCAGGCCATGACGGTGCCCGCCTCCGCCGGCTCGGTCCGGCTGATGGCCTCGGTGGGTGCTGACGGGTCCGTCGTCCAGCGACTGCCCCGCGAGCTGGACGCCCTGAAGGTGCGCTACCGGATCCTCGTGGAGGGCGTCGAGGCCTGGTCCGAGGTGGTCGAGCACCGCCGCATGCCAGCGGGGGTTTGGGACACGAGCGTCTTCCGCTGGCGCCACGTCGCGGGCCCCGACGGTCCAGGGGTGCCGGTGACCGGCGGTGAATCCCTCCGCTTCGAGACGGCCTTGCTGTGGGACTCGGAGGAGGAGCGGGTGCTCCTCGAGGGGCTCGGCGCCGAGGGCCTCCAGCTTGGGTTCGGGGGCGTGACGCTGGAGAAGGAGTTCCGTGAGCCCCGGCGCTTGGCCACGCCGGACGCCCCCAACATCGTCTACGTGGTGATGGACACCCTGCGGCGCGACCGCCTCGGCCTCTACGGCTATGAGCGGCGGACGACGCCCAGGCTGGATGCCTTCGCCCGCGAGGGGCTCGTGTTCGAGGACGCCTACACGACCTCCAGCTGGACCTGGCCGTCCACGGCGTCTCTGTTCACCGGGCGGCTCCCCGACTCGCACGGCGTCAAGAGCTCCAAGGCGTGCACTCTGAGCCAGCGCCTGCCCACCCTGGCCGAGGCTCTTCAGGCGCGCGGCTACAGCACCGCGGCCTTTGTGGGCAACCCCATCGTCGAGCCCAATCGCTACTTCGACCAGGGCTTCGAGACCTTCGAGGTCGAGGTGCCCAAGTTCCGTATGTCCGATGAGGTCATGCCCGCTGCTCTCCAGTGGCTGGAGACCCACGCGCCGGTGCGGTTCTTCCTCTACCTGCACCTCGTCGACCCCCACACGCCGCACCGGCCTCATCCCGCGGAGGCGGCGCGGCTGGAGCTCCCGCTCCCCCCCGCCGGCTGGCCGGAGCGGGGCCTCGACGGCGTCCCCTCCGACCCTGCTCCGACGCCGGAGATCAGCGAGTACTCGAGCCAGCTCTATGACGCGAGCGTCGCCACAGGCGACCGTTGGTTCGGCGTGCTCCTGGACGAGCTCGACCGCCTGGACCTCTCCGAGCGGACCATCGTGGTCTTCACCTCGGACCACGGGGAGGAGCTCTTCGAGCACGGTCGGCACGGCCACGGCCACGAGGTCTTCGACGAGCTCGTACGGGCCCCGCTGGTCATGCGCGGCCCCGGTATCCCTGCCGGGCGCCGAGTCGGCGTGGTCTCCAATCGCCACGTCCCGACCACCCTCGCGGACCTGGCAGGAGCGAGCCTGCGGACACCCGGCCTCCAGATTCAGCTGGTCGAGGATCAGCTGCCCGACGAGGCGCTCTTCGAGACCACGAAGGGTGTCTGGGGCAAGGCCCGCTATCAGCAGCTCTATGGGCTCCGTCGCGGTTCCTCCACGACTCATCTGCGCGTGCGCCCCTCGGAGGACGACCCGCTCGGCTCGTCGCCCGCCGCGGAGGGCGACCTGCGCGTCTACGACGTGATCGGAGATCCAGCGCAGCAGCGGGATCTGGCGGGCATGCGTCCGGCGGACGACCTGAGCAGCGAGCGTCGGATCCGCGAGCTGGTCGAGGACGCGGTCGAATCGCGGCCGCCCCTGATCCTCGGCGTTGGCGCCCAGGGGCAGCAGCAGCTTGAGCAGATCGGATACGCCGACGGGCGCGACCGCTGAGCAGCCGCGCCCGTCAGGTTGTCCCGTTCAGCGGTCCCGTCTCCGGGCGGCTGAGGCGGGGGCGCTAGCTGCTGGACCTGGCGGAGGACAGGTGGTCGACGATGTCCATCTTGGTCAGGATGCCGACGGGGTGGTGCTCGTCGTTCACGACCACGCCCACGGTCTCCCTCGAGAACATCTCGAGGAGGTTGCGGGCCGGGTCCTTCTCGTGGACCGTCTCCACGTTCCTGAACATCATCTCGGCCACGGTGGCGCTCAGCTGGGCGCGACCGTCGACGATCCGGCGCAGGAGATCGGACTCGGTGACGATGCCGACGAGGCGGCCGGCCTCGACCACAGGGAGCTGACTGATGCCGGCCTCCTTCATGCACTCGATCGCGTCGCTGAGGGTCTGGTCACCGCTGGCGGTGATGACCTCACGGGCGGGGAGCCGGCCGATGAGGGAGCCGCAGGAGTCCTCCTCCCATGACGGCTCCGTGAAGCCGTGCTGCTTCATCCAACCGTCGTCCATGAACTTGGTCATGTAGTTGCGGACGCTGTCGGGGAGGATGACCACGAAGGTCTTGCCCGGGCCCACGCGCTCGGCCACCTCGACAGCCGCGGCCATCGCGGTCCCGCAGGAGCCGCCGCAGAGCAGCCCCTCCTCGCGAATGAGGCGCCGCGCCATGAGGAACGAGGGGTGGTCCTCGCTCTTCACCCACTCGTCCACGAGGTCGCGGTCCAGCACGTCGGGGATGAAGTCGTAGCCGATGCCTTCGACCTTGTAGGCGCCGATCGGCGCCGGTCCGGCGAGGATCGAGCCAACGGGGTCGACGCCGATGATCTGGACGTTCGGGGCGTCTTCCTTCAGGCGGCGTGCGCAGCCGGAGAGCGTCCCGCCGGTGCCGGCGCCGGACACGAAGTAATCGAACTGACCGCCGTCGGTCTGCTCGAGGATTTCCACCGCGGTGCCCTCGTAGTGGGCCAGCGGGTTGTTCTCGTTGGAGTACTGGTCGAGGATGTGCGCGTTGGGCAGCATGCTCTGCAGCTGCTTGGCGACCCCGATGTGGCTCTCGGGATCGTCCCATGCGGCATCATTGGGGGTGCGGATGATCTCCGCTCCGAGCGCCTCGAGGACGACCTGCTTCTCGCGGCTCATCTTCTCCGGCATCGTGATGATCATCCGGTAGCCGCGCACCGCGGCCGCGAGGGCCATGCCGATCCCGGTGTTCCCCGATGTGGGCTCGATGAGGGTGTCGCCCGGCTTGATGCGTCCGGACTTCTCCGCTTCCAGCACCATGCGCCGACCGATGCGGTCCTTGACGGAGCCGCCGGCGTTCATGAACTCGCACTTGACGAGGAAGCGGCAGCCGGTCTCCTTGCCGACCTTCTGCAGCTCAACCAGCGGCGTGCAGCCGATCGCGTCGAGGATGGATTTGAGGGGGCCCATGGGGTGCGACCTTGGCGCGCGCCGCGCCGTGCTTGATGGGGAAGGGGTGCTCGATCGGCGACCCATGTCGCCGGCTCTGGCCGAGAGTGTAGTGGGCGAGGGGCCCCGGGGGACCGTCCAAGGTGAGGCCCCCTCGCAGGTCAGGCTCACCCGGGCCGGCCGCCGAGCAGCAACTGAACCCGTCCCTGGGGGTCCAGAGCGGTGGCGTGGACATCGATGGACGTCTCAGCCGCTTCCTCCTCGTCCCCCTTGGGTGCCCAGGTGCAGCGCCCCGTCGCGAGGGAGTAGCGCCACCGGTGCCAGGGGCACGCGATCTCTCCCCCCGCGCTGGATCCCTCCCAGAGCGGCCCATCCAGGTGGGGGCACCAGGCGTCGATGGCCACGATCCGCTCTCCGTCCCGGACCAGGGCCAGCTTGCCCAGGGGCGTCTCCACCATCTGCGGCGATCGCTCGGTCACAGCGGCGCCGTCGACGTCGGTCGTGAAGACTTCGGGGCCCCGGGGTTCGTGCTCGGTCATGCCGTCAAAGTATGGTCCTCCGAGCGATGGCCCAAGACACGTTCGTGACCAAGGTCCCCCGGGGCCAGTTCGCCGCCCTCCGCGCGCGGCTCTCCGCAGGTAGCTTCGAGTACGGCACGGTGCCCTACGCGGAGTTCCGCGCGAAGGGAGAGGGCGTTGTGGCGACCCTCTACTCCTCCGGCAAGTTCGTGGTTCAGGGCGGCGACCCGGCGGCCTTCGTGGCGCGCTGGACCGACCTCGACCCTGGCGCGGCGGCGGCGCCGAAGGCGCGCAAGGCGGCGCGTGAGGACGTCCCCCTTGACCTCGATCCTCCGGTGACGGGGAGCGATGAGGCCGGGAAGGGCGACTACTTCGGCCCCCTGGTTGTCGCCGCGGTGCGGGCCGACGGGGACATGCTGGAGCGGCTCACGGCCCTGGGTGCGGCGGACTCCAAGACCCTCACCGACAGTCGCGCGCTGAAGCTCGGCGCGCAGCTCCGCGACGAGACGGAGTTCGCGGTCCGGCGCGTGGATCCCAACGAGTACAACGCCATCTATCCCGAGTACCCCGCGCTCAATCCGATGCTCGCGGACCTCCACGCGGAGGTGATCGGGCAGCTGGCGCACCCTGGAGAGAACGTGCTGGTCGACCAGTTCGAGCGCCGCGGGCTCGTCCGCGAGCGCCTCGGTCCCCTGAAGATCCGCCTCACTGAGGTGCCGCGCGCCGAGCGCCACGCCGCGGTGGCTGCCGCCAGCATCATCGCCCGTCAGGAGTTCCTGCTCGGGCTCGCGGAGCTCTCGGAGGACTTCGGGATGCCCCTGCACAAGGGGGCGGGGGCCCCGACCGATGCGGTGGGACGCCGTCTCGTTGAGGAGCAGGGGGAGGAGGCGCTGCGGGGCGCCGCCAAGCTCCACTTCAAGAACACCCGGAAGATCCTCGACCGTCTGTAGGTGCTCTCCGGAGGGCGCTGCACCTACATTCCGAGCCCCATGGGCCCTCTGTTCTCTGTTCTCGCCGCGCTCGTCGCGCTGACCCTGGCCCAGGCGGGGGTGGGGGCGAGCGAGCCACGGCCCGAGGCGCTGATCATCGCGCTGCTCCTGCCCCACGGGATCGGGTTCGCCGCGCGCCGGGCCTCGATCGCGGGCCAGACGGTGCGCGCCAGGCGCCTCGAGCGGCTCCTGGCCGGGTCCGGGTGGATGGGCTACGCCCTCCTTGTGCTGGGCGCCAACTGGCTGGGTTCAATCCGGGAGTGGACAGGCCTGGCCCTGGACCTGGACGCCTGGCCGGACCTGGGGCTACTGCTGGCCATGGCACCCTTCGCGCTCATCGAGCTCTCAGCCATCCAGGCCTCGGCGCGAGTCCACGGCGGCACCCCGCTGGTGCGCCGTCACCTGCGGCGCTTCCAGGCGCGCCTCTTGCTCGCCTGCTGCGCCCCCATCGGTCTCTTCGTCCTGTTCAGCATCGCGGTGGGGCAGAGCCACTGGCTTCGTACCGAGGTCCAGTACGTCGGGCTGGCGTCCTTCGCCTTCACGGCGCTGATGGTCGCGTCGCTGGGGACGCTCCTGCCTCGCTTGCTCACCTGGTCCTGGGATACGCAGCCGTTCCCCGATGACGCGCGGCGTCAGGCGCTGGACGTCGTCGCGGAGCGCGCGGGGTTCCAGCCGGGCCGGCTGCTGGTGTGGCGGACCGGTGACCTGATGGCGAACGCGGCCATCGTCGGATTCCGCGAGCGGGGGCGGGCCGTGCTCTTTTCCGATCACCTGCTCTCGCTGCTCAACATGCGGGAGCTCAGCGCGGTCTACGCCCACGAGATCGGTCACGCGCGGTGCCGTCACGTGGGGGCCTTCATCGCGTGGCTGTGCGCGCTGGTCTTCCTCGGCGACGTCCTGTTTCGTGAGGTGCTCGAGGGGCATTCGGTCTGGTTCCAGGGCGCGGCGGGCGTCGGGCTGCTTGGGGTCTGGTACGTGGGGTTTGGATGGCTCTCACGCCGCTTCGAGCTCGAGGCCGATCTCTTCAGTCTCGAGGTTCAGGGCGACCTCGCCGCGCTCGTGAGCGCGCTCGATCGGGTCGGGGGCCGCGTTCGGGACGTGGCCAGCTGGCGGCACTTCAGCCCCTCGCGCAGGGTGGCCTTCCTCGAGCGGGCGCTCTCGGACGAGGGCTTCCGGATCAGGTTCAAGGCCCAGATGGGCCGCTTGAGAACGGCAGGGCTGGTCGCAGCTCTTGTGGGCCTGTTGGCCCAGGGGCTGTCGCTCTCCGCAGACTTTCCCGCCGACCGGGCGGTGGTGCGCCTCGCTCGCGGAGAGTACGCCGCGGCGCAGGCCTCGCTGCCCCGCCTCGACGCCGAGGACGAGCAGGAGCTGGTGCCGCTCGTGAGCGCCGCGCTCTCGCTCCCGGACGGCACCAAGGTCGCGGTCGCGGACGCGCTCGAGGCCGCGCTGAAGGCCGGGCAGTTGGATCGGTCCTGGGCCCTGGCTCAGCTGGCGGAGCTACGGGACATCGACGGAGTCCGCGCGATGATTGACGTCCTTGAGCGGGCGCGCGACGGCGACAGGGCCCGCGCCGTCGTCGAGGCGGAGCGTATGGGGGGCGAGTGGGCGCCACGCCTCCGGAGCGCGCTACGGGCTCAGGAGTAGCGCAGCCCGTTCTTTCGGGTATGGGTGAGGGGCGCCGCGTCTCCCTGAAGGGAACCAGCCTCCACGACGCCGAAGATCACCACGTGGTCCCCCGCGTCGTGCTCGCCGCTCACGCGGCACTCCAGCCACGCGAGCGCGTCCTGCAGGACCGGCGTGCCGCCCGGAGCCGCGCAGTGCTCCACGTCGTCGAAGGGGGAGCCGTCATCTGGCCCCTTGAAGAACGGCTTCATGAGCGCCTTGTCCTCGTCCCCGAGGACCGAGATCCCGAAGCGCCCCTCCCGCCGCACCTGGGTGAGGTGCTCGCGATCCGCGCCGATGGCGACGCAGATCGTGGGCGGTGAGAGCGCGACCTGCTGGACGAAGGAGCCCAGGAATCCGAGCGGCGCGGCGGACTCGTCCCGCGTGGTGACGATGAAGAGGCCGCTGGAGACCCGGCCGAGGGCGGGTCCGATGGCGTCCAGCGAGGTGGTGTCGTGGGTGGGCATCGGCGCATCCTGACAGAGAGCGCCGCGCGGCGCCTCCCCTTCCGGGGCGAGGGGAATCACCTTGCCCGCTCGGAGGCGCCCGGTGAGAATCGCAGGCCGCTGCCATGACTGACCCGTCCACGCCCCTCTCGACTTTCGAATGGACCCCGCCTTCCGCCGGGCTGCCCGAGGCCGAGTCCGGCGAGCCCCTCGCGGAGCGTCTCGGCGCCCTGGTCGAGGATCGGGCGGCGTCTGCTGCGGACGTGGTCCGGCGGGCCGCGCGGACCTGCCACGGCTGGCTGGTGGAGCCTTCCTGCGCAGACCTGGGGGTGAGCGCCGCGCTGAAGCAAGGCCTGGGGGTGCTCCTGGAGTCGCAGGGCTGGCGGGCCCCGGTGGACCGCTTTCGCGCCTCACTCGAGCACGTGGGGGCCCTGATCGCCGATGACGGCAGCCCGGCGCTGCGTGAGGCCTTGGCGGCCGAGTGCGCCCTCTGGCTGGAGACCGCCGAGACCTTGACGGGGCCCGGGTGGGAGGACGCCGCCGAGCGGCCGCGTCTCCGCCTGCCGGACCGTGGAGACTGCGCGCGCCCCCTCCTGGAGGGGGCCGCCGCCATCGAGGAGGGGGAGGTCTTCCTGGTTCACGGCTGGTCCGAGACCGTCGCGCGCGGCCTCGAGCTGGTGCAGGCCAGGGGGCTTGCGCCGGAGGTCATCGTCTCGGAGGGCGGCCCCGACCTCGGTGGTCGCCGGCTGGCCCGCAGGCTGGTGGCGAGCGGGATCAGGGTCCGCTTCGTTTACGACGCGGCGCTGGTCGCCGGGGTCCGCCGCGCGGACCGGGTCTGGCTGGGCACGGACGCGCTGGGCACGGAGCAGTTCCTTGGCCGCGTGGGGACCGGAGCCCTCGTGGAGAAGGCGCGCGAGCTCGGGGTGATCACGACCCTGCTGGCGACCACCGACAAGCTCAGGCCTGGCGGGGACCTGACGCTTCCTGGCTGGGCGTCCGGGGAGTCCTGGCACCTCTGGGAGAGCGCGCCGAAGGATGTCGATGTGGAGGCTCAGCCCTTCGAGGCCGTGGGCCTTGAGTGGGTGGATGGGGTCGCCACAGAGGCCGGCTTGATGCTCCCTGGAGACCTCCAGGACGCCCCGCTTCGGGCGATCTGAGGGCGCTCTGGAACTCCGCCGCCAGGTGGCGCCAGGGGCGTCCTGCGGCGGCGCCGTCTCGGGCGGCGCGGTGGGGCCTCGGGGAGGGCGCCAAATCGGCCCATAACGGCCATGGAATGGCCTCTGAGACCTAGCCGCGCACCGCTCCAGGGCGGATAATAGCCGGCTCGCTGGGTCCCGCTGATGGGGCCTGCCAGCCCGCTATCTCCGCCGCGCCCGAAGGGGACGGGGAGACACTCTCCCGGGACCAACAATGACCGATACGGAAGCACCCCAGTTCGGGGGCAACACGACCCCGCGCTCCATCGAGCGTGAGATGAAAGAGTCGTACCTGACGTACGCCCTTTCGGTCATCCACTCGCGCGCCCTGCCCGACGTTCGCGACGGCCTCAAACCCTCGCAGCGACGCATCCTTGTCGCAATGAACGACCTGAACCTGAGCCCCCGGGCCAAGTACAGGAAGTGCGCCAAGGTCGCGGGCGACACGTCGGGGAACTACCACCCGCACGGGGAGTCGGTGATCTACCCGACCCTGGTCCGCATGGCCCAGGACTTCTCGCTGCGGTACCCGCTGGTGGACGGTCAGGGCAACTTCGGCTCCATCGACGCGGACCCGCCGGCGGCCATGCGTTACACGGAGGCCCGCATGGCAGGGATCACGATGGAGGTCCTGTCCGATCTGGACAAGGAGACCGTCGACCTCGAGCCCAACTACGACGAGACGCGCATGCAGCCCACGGTGCTGCCCTCGCGCTTCCCGAACCTGCTCTGCAACGGCTCCGACGGCATTGCCGTCGGCATGGCGACGAGCCTGCCGCCGCACAACCTGCGGGAGATCGGCGCGGGCCTGATCGCGCTGCTCGATGACCCCGACCTGCCGGAGGAGGAACTCTTCAGCCTCGTTCCCGGTCCGGACTTCCCCACGGGCGGCACCATCATGGGCCGCAGCGGCATCGTTCAGGCTTACCGGACCGGCCGCGGGCTCGTCCGTGTTCGCGCGAAGTACCACATCGAAGAGGAGAAGGGGCGCGAGGAGATCGTCTTCACCGAGATCCCCTACCAGACCAAGAAGGGCGGTCAGGACTCCGGGATCATCGCCAAGATCGTGCAGGTCGTGAAGGACGGCCGGATCACTGGCATCGCCGACGTGACGGACTACTCCAGCCGCGACGGCATGCGGCTGGTGGTTAAGGTCAAGAAGGGCGAGGACCCCCATGTGGTGCTCAACCTGCTGTGGAAGTTCACGCCGCTCCAGAGCACGTACTCGATCATCAACCTGGCCATCGACCGCCGCCAGCCGCGCACGCTGTCGCTGCGGGAGCTGATGAACGCCTGGCTGGTCCACCGTCGCGATGTCATCCGGCGCCGGACCAAGTACCTCCTGCGCAAGGCCGAGGAGCGCAAGCACATCGTCGACGGTCTGCGGATCGCGGTCGACAACATCGATCGGGTGATCGAGATCATCCGCGGGTCGGCGGATCGCGACACGGCCAAGAAGGCCCTCGCGGCCGAGTTCAGCCTCTCTGACCGTCAGAGTCAGGCCATCGTGGACCTGCGACTCGGCTCCCTGACCGGGCTTGAGCGGGACAAGCTCGAGGCCGAGCACGCGGAGTTGGTGGCCCGCATCGCGGACCTCAAGGACATTCTCGAGCGCGCCGAGCGCGTGACCGAGATGATCCGCGAGGACCTGGTCGAGGTGATCGAGAAGTACGGGGACGAGCGCCGGACGAAGATCAGCATCGAGGAGGTGGACGGCAGCATCGACATCGCGGACCTCATCACCGAGGACCTCACGGTGGTCACCTTCTCCCGCGACGGTTACGTCAAGCGGACGCCGCTGGATACCTACCGCACCCAGGCCCGTGGCGGCCGCGGTGTCCGTGGTTCAGAGGCGAAGGAGGGCGACGTGCTCAAGTCGCTGTTCGTGACCTCGACCCACGATTACCTCCTGTTCTTCTCGAACTACGGCCAGGTCTTCTGGAAGAAGGGCTTCCAGGTCCCCGAGGCCGGCCGGAGCTCCAAGGGGCGCGCCATCACGAACCTGCTCAAGCTCCGTGACGGCGAGGAGATCCACACGATCCTCCGCGTGCCTGAGTTCGACGAGGAGCGCTTCATCGTCTTCGCGACCCGCAACGGCGTGGTGAAGAAGACGAAGCTCGAGGCGTACTCTCGCCCCAAGAAGGGCGGCATCCGCGCCATCCTCGTGGACGAGGACGACGAGGTCGTGTCCGTCCGCCTGGCGAGCCCGGGTGACACGGTCATGCTCTCCATGGCCTGCGGGCGCGCGATTCGCTTCGACGAGTCGGGCGTGCGGGCCATGGGCCGCTCCTCGAGAGGCGTCAAGGGCGCCAAGCTCCTGGGGGACGACCAGGTCGTCGGCATGGTCGTCGCGGAGCCGGACGCGTTCCTGCTCACGGCCTCGGTCAACGGCTACGGCAAGCGCACACCGCTCTCCGACTACCCCATCAAGGGGCGCGGGGGCCAGGGCGTCATCGACATCCGGACCACCGATCGCAACGGCAAGGTGATCACGGCCAAGTTCTGCCGCGAGGAGGATGAGGCGATGTTTATCACCGAGAGCGGCATGATCGTGCGGACGTCCATCGCGGACATCTCGACGGTGGGCCGTAACACCCAGGGCGTTCGCCTGGTCAACCTCAAGGACGGGGACAGCCTCGTCTCGGTGGAGATCATCTCCAGCTCCGACCTCGAGAGGTTTGGTGACGAGGAGGGCGAGGGCGTCGAGGGCGACTCCCTCTCCGGGGACGTGACTTCCGGAGACGTGACGTCCGGAGACGTGACGTCCGGAGACCAAGCGGACTCCGACGCCGCCAGCGCCGGCGATGAGAGCGATCCTGAAACCCCTTCGGATGACTGATATGTCCCTCGAGCAGACGATCGGCGACGACCTCAAGGCGGCCATGAAGGCCGGCGATGCGCTCCGCAGGGACACCCTGCGGATGCTCATCGCCGCCATGAAGAACGAGCGTATCGAGCGAGGCGCCGACCTCGACGAGGCAGGGGTCATGGCCGTGGTCCGGCGCGGCGTGAAGTCGCGCAAGGACAGCGCCGAGCAGTACCGCGCGGCGGATCGTCTCGATCTCGCCGAGAAGGAGGACGCGGAGATCGCGGTCCTCGAGGGCTACCTGCCGCAGATGCTGGACGAGGCGGCCACGGCGGCCATCGTCGAGCAGGCCATCGCCGATACAGGCGCCTCCGAGAAGTGCGATATCGGCAAGGTGATGAAGGCGGTCATGGCCAGCCACCGAGACGTCATCGACGGCAAGCTCGTCAATCGCCTCGCTGCGGCGCGTCTCTGAAGGGGTAGGGGCTACACAACCCCTACCTCGGGACGTTGACATCGGCGCTCGATGTCAACGGGGACGGTCGATTTGGGTACGCTCAGGAGGTCCCTCTCCCGAGTTATCTACCCATGAGATTCAAGTCCATCCTGGGAGTCGCACTGATTCCCATGGTCGCGTACGCGGCCGATCCCATCGTCAGGGAGGTGCCCGTTGCTTCGGCTTCGGCGTCGCCCATCGACGACTTCACAGCCCTCGACACGGAGTTCGAGGCCGCCCTCGTCGAGTACACCAAGGAGCTCAAGGCGGCCGACAAGGCGCAGCGCCGCGAGCTCCGGGGCAATTCGCCGATCAAGCGCTACTGGCCGCGCTTCGAGGCCATGTCCAAGGCCGGCGAGGGTCGCGCGACGCTCTGGCTCGTGGATCACATCAAGGAGAACCGCGACGTGCGCTCGAAGGAGCGCGGCGCCGTCCTCACGCCGCTGTTCCAGTCGATCATCGACAACCACGCGGACGCCGAGTGGTTCACCAGCGCGGTCAAGAGCCTCAACGCCAACAAGAAGTACGTCGGGATCGAAGAGTCCGTGGCCATGCTCGAGAAGGCGGCCAAGACCGCCAAGTCGGACAACGCCAAGGCCGCGTCGCTCTTCTTCGCCGCCACGATCGTGGGGGACAGCGACCCTGATCGCGCCAAGAAGTGGATGGACGAGATCGGTGAGAAGTACTCGAACACCGTGTACGGCACCGCCGCCCGCGCCTCGAAGGCAACGCCCGAGGACTCCGAGGTCGGCAAGGTCGCTCCCACCTTCGTCGGTGAGACGATCGACGGCTTCCAGTTTTCCATCGAGGACTACCGCGGCAAGGTCGTGGCCCTCGACTTCTACGGGTTCTGGTGACCCCCCTGCAGGCGCGGCATGCCGCACCTTAAGACGCTCGTTGAGCGTCACGAAAACGACCCCTTCGCCCTCATCGGAATCAACACTGGCGACGCGCCCGACGCCTACCACGAGGGCGTCAAGGAGTTCGGCCTCACCTGGCTGAGCGCCTTCCAGGGCCAGGCCATGACGCCGATCTCGGACCTCTACAAGGTCCGGGGCTACCCCACGTACCTCGTGCTCGACACGGACGGCACCATCGCCTACCGCGGTCACTCCGGCACGGACATCGATGCCGTCGTCGCGGACCTCTTGGCGAAGGCCAAGGCCAAGGGCAAGTAGCGAGACATGGGAGACCGGGGAATCGGAGCGGGGCGCCTGGGCTGGCTGGTCCTCTTGCCGGTCCTCGTCGCCGCGCAGTTCGCGCAGGACGACGAGGGCCCCCCTCTGATTCCCCGGGACTCCCTCCCCTCACCCTTCGTGCGCACCGCGCCCCTCGGCGTGGAGGAGCTCGCGGAGGGCTTCGGAGCCTCTCAGGAGGTCTTCGACCTGGGCCGCCGGCTCTTCTTTGACCCGGTCTTGTCCCCGCGCCGCTCGGTCTCCTGCGCCTCGTGCCATCAACCCGAGCTCGGCTTCGCGGACAACCGCAAGCTCTCCCGCGGCATCGAGGGCTACCTCACGGTCCGCAACGCCCCCTCGCTCCTGAACAAGGGGCTCAGCGAGGACGTCCTCTGGGACGGACGGGCGGCGACTCTCGAGGAGCAGGTGCTGATGCCCATCGAGAACCCGGAGGAGATGGGGCTGGGCAAGGCCGCGGCGGTCAACAGGCTCTCCAGCGACCCGTCCTACGCTGCGCAGTTCCAGAAGGCCTTCGGGCGCGAGGTGGACGACGCGGCGCTCGCGGCAGCGCTGGCCGGCTTCGTGCGCGGTCTGACGGTGGGCGACTCGCCGGTGGACCGCTTTCGCGACGGCGACGTCGAGGCCCTCTCCGCGGACGAGGAGGCGGGGCTCTGGATCTACGAGGGCCGGGGCCGCTGCTGGCGGTGCCACAACGGGCCCAACTTCAGCGATGAGTCGTTCCACAACACCGGCGTCGGCGTGATCGACGGCGCACCTGAGCCGGGTCGCTTCGCGATCACGGGCCAGGATGGAGACCAGGGGCGCTTCCGCACGCCAGGGCTCCGCATGCTCACCAAGACGGCTCCCTACATGCACGACGGTAGCCTCGCGACCCTCGCCGAGGTCGTCGACTTCTACCGCGAGGGAGGCAACGCGAACGCCCACCTCTCCGATCGCATGGACGCGATCGAGCTCACGGACGAAGAGGCCGCGCAGCTCGTGGCCTTCCTCGAAGCCATGTCCCGCTGATCGCCGGAGCCCGAGGACATGCGAATGACGAGCAAGGGAAGGGCTGGAGTGCTGGCGCTCATCTCGGGCCTCCTCGCACCCCTGGGAGCGGGGCAATCGCTTCCCGAGTCCCCCTCGATCTGGAGAGAGGTGACCGGGGTCCTCGATGAGGGGGGCCCGCTCGAGCAGGATCACGACCCCCGCTTCCAGCGCCCTCACCTGCCTGCATTCCGGACGTCGCAGGATGGCCGTCTGGCCATGACGGTGGCGCGCGCGCCGCGCTTCACCCTCTTCACTCCGGAGAAGCTCCGTCGCCGGGGCGGCGGCGCCCCGCTCATGCTGCAGCCTCCCGGCGAGGCCAACCTTCGCTGGACCGGCTGGGCCTACGTGGGCGGTGACCCGGTCACGCAGGCCCAGATCCTCGCGGCGGGCACAGGGCGAGAGATCATTCAGAGCTGCTTCTGGGACGACGAGCTCCCGACCCGCACGCCCGCCGGACGGGACCGCTACCAGGTCAAGGCCGTGGTGACCACGCGGGGGCCCGGCGGTAGCCTGCAGCTGTTCATGACGCCGCTCGCCATCGAGGTCGCCGCCCCGAAGACGGCCGGGGCGCGTATCGCGAGCATCGAGGTGGAGGGACCCACGATCGCGGGCCCGAACTTCTCCGAGCTCGCCACGGGCGCCTTCCACTCGGGCGGCGGCTTCGAGCCCATGGTCGCGGGGGACGGTCGGCTGCTCGTCATGCGAATTCGTTCCGCAGACCTCCCGACGCCGTCGGGGCCGGGGGCGGCGGATATCGTCTACTCCTACTACGAGGACCCCGCAGGGACCCGAGGAAGCGCCAATCCGGCCCACTGGACCGAGGTGTTCCCGATCAGTCATGCGCCCCATGACCCGCGGCTGAACGGACCCATGGAGCTGGGGGGCTTCGGCTTCGCGCAGTTCCCCTTCCGCGCGCCGGATGGGCAGGTCGTGCCGGACTGGGAGGATCTCGGTGGTGCCTACCCCTGGATCGACCGTGGTGCGCGCAATCTCTTCTACACCACGATTGGCGACACCCTGCACCTGCAGGACCCCAACCCGCAGTTCCCCAACCGCGACCCGCAGAGCGCCGCGGAGTGGACCGAGACTCGCTACGAGGCCGTGGGCGTCCCTGGCGACCCGAGGGAGCGCTGGGGGGCCGAGTCGAGCCGGACGTTTCAGGGGGTGGCGGTGGCGGGCCTCTGGACCCGAGGCAAGACGGTGCTGCTGGATGGCCTCCTGAACGACATGGACTTCGCCATCGGCCACTCCGAGGCGAGCTCGTACGGCGGGGCGCCCTACAACGTCGGGCCGCAGCAGCGGCTGGTGCGCCTGTTCGAAGGGTCAGGGGTGCCCTCCCTGGACCCGACCAGCGGCTGGGTTCGGCTCGGCTACGGCAGGGCGTCAGAGACCCCGGGCCTGCCCTCGGGTGTCAACGGGAACAGCTCGGTGATCGAGTCGACCGAGAGCAAGCTGCACATCGCGGACCGCCTCCGGCCGCTGCGCCTCCGGGATGTCGTGTGGCACGTCCAGAACGGCAAGCACACCGACGAGGTGGCCTTCGACGACCTGCTCGACCCCGGCGCGCTCATCGTGGCCGAGATGAACGGCCGGCTCACGCTCCCCGATCTCGCGGGGCCCGGGTTCAACGACCTCGAGCACCGCTCCGGCTGGAACCCGGTGACCCGCGCCTTCGACCTCCCGGTGCACCTGCAGAACGCCGCGACCGACGCGGACCGCTGGCGCCTGCCGGCCTTCGGCGAACTCGTTGCCACCGGCGGCTCCACGGGTCGCCTCGAGCCGGCGGCCCTCGGCGGCGTGTACGGTCGGGGCCTTTGGCTCGAGGACGGGCTGAGCCTGCGCTTCGACGCCCCCGACAGGGCCGGGCCCGGGGTCCCTGATCCTGAGGCGTTCTACGTCGGCCTCTTCGTGGACTGCCGCTTCGCCGACGATGGGGAGCGGCGGCCCCTGGTCACCTTCCCTGACGGCACGTCCGTCGAGCTGCTGGGGCGGTCCTCGCTCCGGTACATGAAGGGCGACCGCGTGCTCCACCGTGTCCTGCTCCCCGACGACTTCAGCTACGTCCCGGACGGGGGCCAGGCGCCCGAGGTGCACGGCTTCTTCCGCGAGGGCGCCTGGACCCACCTGGGCCTGCGCATCGAGCGCGCGGGGCGGCGGGTCACGCTGCTCCTGGACGGATTCCCCATGGACCGCTGGCAGGACCCCTCCCGGTCCATCTTCCAGCCGCTCGCCTCCGCGGGAGCCATCACCGTGGGTGGGGCGGCGGCCGCCGGCGCCACCTCGCTGCGGGGCTGGGTGGACGAGTTCAAGGTCCTGGGCCACGACGTGGACCCTGAGACCGCGGCCAACCACGCCCGGGGCACTCTGATCGGGTTCGACGAGTCGGCTCAGTCCACGCGCTGGATGGACCAGGTGGCAGCGAGCTTCCCCGACTGGGCCCACGGGGAGCTGAGCGAGGCCCTGCGGCGCCGCGGTGAGCCGGCGGAGGAGCGCTACGCGTCCTTCGTGGACGCCACCAGGGACCTCGGGGTCCACCGGGTCTCGATCCCCTCGGGCGCGCGCCACCTGCGGTCGGCCGTGCACTTCCCCGAGGGCCCCGTCTTCCAGGACCGGCCGCGGCCGGACTCGAGCGCGAACCGCTTCTGCCTGAGCTGTCACACCGCGGGGGCTCCGGGCGGGCTCGGGCTCGACGCGCTCACCTACCGGCCCGGACTCGCGGCGCTCCGCGACCCGCGGCGTCAGCCCTCCCAGCCCCCCGCTCGGATCGGCGGGGCCATCCCCAATGGGATCGTCGACGCCGGCGGCTCCCCGCGGCCGCGGCCCGATGAGCCGCGCCCCGTGGACGGCTCGCCGGTGCTGGTGGACCGCTGGCTCCTCGACCGATGGGACGGGCGTACCGCCGAGGTTCGCGCGGTCTCGTTGATGTCCGGC
>CAJQPT010000214.1 GCA_905480285.1 uncultured bacterium | reverse complement strand
GCGTCCGCAAGCGCGCGGCCCAGGTGACCATCACCGGTGAGGGCGCGACGCTCACGGCCACCCGCGGGCCGGAGGGCATCGAGTGGACCTTCACGGGACCGGTCAAGGTGGAGCCCGCCTCCGCGTGCGAGGACTAGCGCGCGGTCAGCGGAACGGCGCGCAGCGCGGGCACTCGCAGTCGGGGTCGATCATGCGTCCATCGAGGGCGCTGGCCTGCTCCGTGGCGTAGCCCAGGGCGGCGACATCCTCGAGGACGGCGGACCCCGTCGGCGCACCGCCGGCGAGGGACTCTGAAGGGTCCGCGCTGACAAGCCAGCGAACGAGTCCGGCCCGCAGCCGCCGGAGCGCCTCGGGGTGCTCGTCGCTCACGTCCACGAGGGCGTCGGGGTCCTGATCGAGGTCGTACAGCTCGACCGAATGCGCCGGAAGCCCGGGTGGGTTACCCCAGCCCTTCTTCTTCAGGTGCAGGAGCAGGTACCAGCGATCGGCGAAGGCCCCCGCGCTGAGGGCGTTGGCTCCGAGGACGTAGCGGGGCTCCTCGAGGTCCCCATCGAGGACCTCGCCGTCCATCAGCGAACGCCCCTGGAACGGGTTCTCCTCCGCCCCGAGGGCGAGCTTGTGGAGGGTGCTGGCGAGGGCGCGGTTCTCGACCGGCGTGCGCACCGTTCGGCCCGCCGGGACCCCGGGACCGACGAGGAGCAACGGCACCCGGAGCGTGCTCGGATAGAGCCCCTTGTGGTTCCAGTAGAGGCCGATCTCCCCAAGAGCCTCCCCGTGGTCGGAGGTGAAGGCCAGGAGGCCCTGGTCGAGGCGCGGCTCCTCCTCGAGGAGCTCCCCGAGCAGGCCGTCCAGGTAGGTGACCTCGCCCTTGTAGAGGGCCATGATGTACTCGGCGTCACGGACCTTCCGGTTCCACTTGGCCACCGCGCGCGGGTCCATCCGCGTGAGCGCCTCCGAGAACGGATCGCCCGAGTAGTACCGCTCCGTGATCCCCTCCCGCGGCTGATACGGCGCGTGGACGTCAAAGAGGTGCAGCCAGACGAAGACGTCCTCGTCGGCCTCCGCGCCCGCCAGCAACTCGCGCACCGCCTCCACGGTTGCCTTCCCGCCCCGGGTCATGCCCTCGGACGGCGAGTCGAACACCTCAAACCCCTGGCCCAGCCCGCTCCTCCAGGGCGTCAGGTGCCGCGCGGAGACGGCCGCCACCGTCCGGTAGCCGGCGTCCTGAAAGGTCTCCGCGAGGGTCACTGCGCGCTCGGACAGGAGCTCGACGTTCCCGACGACGCCCGTGTCCCGCACGGGCAGCCCGGTGAAGATCGAGGCGTGGGACGGGTTGGTGATGGACGTCGCGGAGATGGCGTCCTCGAAGACGGTGCCCCTGGCCGCGAGCGCATTCAGCGCCGGGGTGAGGGCGCCCCGATCACCCCCGGTGAACCCCACGTGATCGGCGCGGTGGGTGTCGCTGGTGACGAGGAGCACGGTGCTCGGGCGCTCCTCCCACCGCGGCAGGCCCCGGTGCAACAGCGCGCTGACCACCACCGCGCCCTCGCCTGAAGCCTCCACCCGAAGCTCGCACTCGTCGCCGACCGCGGACGGCGCCGCCTCGACCTCGAGCTGAGTCCACCCCAGCCCCCCGACCGTACGGGAGACCTCAGTGACATCGCTCCCATCCCGCAGGGAGAGGCGGACCTCGGCCCCGCCGGAGAGCGAGGCCGCGTGGACCAAGAAGCGGCTCCCCTGGCGCGGGACCGCGACCCCGACCAGGGATACCCCCGGGAGCAACCCGACCGAGGGCCGACTCCGGTCGCCGATCTGGACCATCCGCGGCGGCTCGAAGGGGCTCGGGACCGTGGCGACCTCTGGACGCATTGAGAGCCTGATCGAGTGGATCTCGGTCCCGTGGGTCATGGCGTTGAAGAGGACCGTCAGCGCCTCCGACGTCCCCGCCGAGGGGAGCGCGAACTCGACCACCTCGGGAGCCAACGGCGCCTGGCGCTCCATGTACTCGCTGCGATAGATCGCCTCGCGGGACCCGCCATCAGCGACGGAGAAGCGGAGGAAGCCCTCGGTCGAGACGGTGATCTCGACCGTGTTGTAGCGCTCGTCGGTCCCGCGCGGCAGCGTCAGGGAGAGCGGCCGCCCGGGCCTCGGGATCAACACCCGGTCGGGCGCGCCCGCCTCCCCCTTGACCGCGGTGGGTGCCACCCCGTTCGTCCCCCACGCCCCGACGGCCTCGGCGTCCAGGGGGAGATCCTCCACCACGACGGTCGGCGCCTGGGACCACTCCCCCCGAGCCTCGAGCTCGACCGTCTCCGCGCTGAACCCCACCGCCGTGGGTTCAGGAGCGCAAGCCAGCGCGGCCCCGAGGGCTCCGAGGACGAGCGCGAGCCGGCGAGGCTCTTGGCGTCGGGTGGTTTCAGGCATGGACCGTGGGTGAGGGCTGGAGCGAGGGGCGGTGCGTCCGGCCCTCGGATCATCTTTCGGACGTGGAGGCGGGTGCGCGGCGTGGAGTCCCGGGAATCGTGCCGGCACCAGCGGATACGGCGCCCTCCCCGGTGAGGAGAGCAGGGATCGCGCGAGCGCGTACGATGGTCTCGATGCGGTCCCCTCACATACTCTCCGCCGGCGCCGCTCTGCTGGTGGCCTCGCTCCATGGCGCAGCGGGGGCCGAGGATGAGGCCGGGCCCGTGGACTTCGCGGGCCAGGTTCGGCCGCTGCTCTCCGACCGCTGCTTCCCGTGCCACGGCCCCGGCGTGGCGAAGCCCGCCGCAGGCCTGCGTCTCGACCTGCGAGACTCGGCCGTGGACGAGCTGGGGTTCTCCGCCATCATCCCGGGCGCGCCCGGCGAGAGCGAGCTCGTGGCGCGCCTCCACCACCCCGACCCTGAACGGCGCATGCCACCGGCCTCTTCGAAGCTCGCGCTCGATGACGACGAGGCCGCTCTCCTCACCCGCTGGATCGAGGAGGGCGCCGAGTACGGTGAGCACTGGTCCTTCGTTCTGCCCAGGCGCGCGACGCCACCACCGTTCGACGCAAGCGCTTGGCCACTGGACGACATCGACCGCTTCGTCCTCGCGCGCCTCTCGGCGCGCGGATTGACGCCCGCCCCGGAGGCCGACGCCGCCACGCTCCTGCGGCGCGCCCACCTGGACCTGACGGGCCTCCCCCCGCGGCTCGCTGACCTCGACGCGTACCTCGCCGACGAGGCGCCGGACCGATACGAGCGGGCCGTGGACCGGCTCTTGGCCTCGGAGGCCCACGCCGAGCACCTGACCGCCCACTGGCTCGATGTCGCGCGCTACGCGGACACCTTCGGCTATCAGTCCGACGTGGACACCCACCTCTGGCCGTGGCGCGACTGGGTCATCGAGGCCTTCCGCGAGAAC
>CAJQPT010000213.1 GCA_905480285.1 uncultured bacterium | reverse complement strand
TTCAACGGCGGCGGGAGCACCACGGACCACGTGCTCACGGCGCTGACCCAGCCCGTCCACGCGATCACCCAATCCCGCGGCAGCGGGGAGGGCTACCCCCAGGACCGCAAGGTCTACGCCTCGTGGAGCAAGCCGATCGTGGTCATGTGCAACGAGCACTCCTTCTCCAACGCGGAGATCCTCAGCCACGCGATCAAGCACCTCGGCCGCGGCCGGCTCGTGGGCATGCGCACCGCGGGCGGGGTGATCTCCACCGGCGGACAGAGCCTCCTGGACGGCAGCTTCATTCGCATGCCGACCCGCGGCTGGTACCTCGCCGGGAGCGGGGAGGACATGGAGCTCAACGGCTGCGAGCCGGACATCGCGTTCTGGAACGACCCGACCTGGGCCACCGCGGCCGGCACGGACGCCCAGCTGGAGCGCGCCGTGGAGGTGCTCACCGAGGACGTGGCCGCGGAGAAGGCCAAGCCGCGGGTCAAGCTCGTCCCGGCGGCGCGGCTCCGCCGCTGAGGGCCGGGCCGGGGTCCCCGTGGCGGAGATCCCGGCGCGAGGATCCCGGCGCTACCGGAGAGGGCGCGACTCGCGCTCCTCCTGCGCGCCGCTTGGAGGGCGCGCGGAGCGTCCCGCGGCGCGGCTAGACGGCCGCGGAGGTCGCGGTTCGCGGGCGATCCGGCCTGGGGTTCCTATCGGCCGGGTGGGCTCGGCTGCGCCGCGATCCAGGGCTCAAGGGCTGCCAGGTAGAGGGCGCCCTGCCCATGGTAGGCGTCGGTGAACCACCCGACGTGTCCGACCTCCTCGGTGATGAGCGTGCACCTCACGGAACCGGCGGCGCGGTACTCACGGGCTTGCCCGGGCGGCGCGTGCCGGTCGTTGGCCCCGGAGAGGATCAGGATCGGGCAGCTGGCAGGGACCGACTCGAAGCCGCCCAGGGGAGAGGCATCCTCTGGCGTGCTGACGAACAGCGGGCCTGCGAGCTCGAGGGCCTTCGCGGCCAACCGGTCGAGGACCGGCGGGAGGTACATGGTCGTTCTCGCGCGGACCGCGGCCCCAAGGTCGGTGTAGGGCGACTCCAGGACGATGCCACTGATCCGGGGCCAGGTGGAGCTCGGGACGCTGGGGGCCGCGTGGCAGATCGCAGCGGCGCCCAGGGAGGCGCCATGCAGGATCACCGCTGTCGGCCGTCGCGTCATCGCCCAGTCGAGCGCGGCGAGGGCGTCGAGGCGCGCCGACCAGCCGAAGTCATTGCGCTCCCCCGTGGCGTCACCGTGGGCGCGCTGGGTCGGGGCGATCGAGTTGTAGCCGAGGCTGGCCCAGGTGCGGGCCACCTGGAGCATGCCGCTGCGGCTGCTGCCATTCGGGTGGAGCAGGACCACCGTCGGCGCCGTCCCGTCCACGTCAAACGCCCACGCTGGAACGACGACGCCGTCCTGGGCCGTGAGTGAGATCGAGCTGGCCGTGGCCCAGCTCACCGAGGGGAGGCTCTCGAGCGTGAAGGGAAAGCGGCGGGTGAGGCGCTCGCCCGCGGCGACGGCCAGCATCGCCAGCGAGAGCCCGGCGACCACGCACGCGGCGAAGCTCAGCGTCGCGAGTCGCCGCCGCCGCCTGGGGCGATGGGCGGGGCGTTCGGCAGAGGTCATTTCAGGGAGGATAGGGGATCGGTCTCCACCGACCAAGCGGCCGGCCATGCGGCGGCTGCCGGGGCCGCGGCGCTGATGGCGGCGGGCGGGGCGTGCAGAATCCCACAAGTGGCCACGGGCTGGCTCTTCACCGTCGCGACAGGATCGTTCAGACTGCGCCGGCCCGGCGACGGTGCCCCAGGGGCGGTGCCGCAGGGGCGGCGGAGGAGGGTGCTCGCAGCCCAATCCCGGGGTCCTCGAGGGTGGGCCGGAGAACTCCATGGCAGGACAGAACGGGCAGGGTCAATCGTCGGCGCGGGTCATCAAGAGGGGCCCCGGCCCCTTCGTGACCTGGTGCCAGCTGCAGCTCGGCAGCGGCGAGCACCTCGTCGCCCATTCCCGTCGCCATCGCAAGGGCCTCAGCCCGCACCGGGTCCAGGCGGAGGGCATGGCGAGCGAGCTCCCCGCGCTGAAGGCCCGCGCGTTCCGTCACCTGTGGGGTCTCAGCCGGCTGGGCTGGTGGGTCGCCGTGCTCTTCATCGTTGGGTCCGCGTGCTTCACCGTGGGCGCCTTCGCCGCGGCGTTTCCAGACGCCGCCCCAGGGCCCCTGACGGAGGACGTCTTCCTTGGTCGGCTGTTCGCCGTGGGGGCGGTGTTCTTCACCGGGGCCGCGTGGCTTCAGTGGCTGGAGGTCCTCAACGGCGACGTCCAGGAGGCCCTGACACCCGGGCCTCTGCGCGGCTGGCGCTGGTTCGGGTGGCGACCTCGGAACCTCGGCTACCTGGCCAGCACCGTCCAGCTCCTGGGGACCCTGCTCTTCAACGTCAGCACCCTCGCGGCGACGCGCCCCGAGCTATCAGCGACGCAGGAGAGCCTGTGGATCTGGGCGCCCAACATGGCGGGCTGCGTTTGCTTCCTGGTCGCGAGCTACGCCGCGTTCGCCGAGGTGGCCCACGGCCCTCTTTCGTTCTCGCCTCACAGCCTCTCCTGGTGGATCGCGTCGATCAACATCGCAGGATCCGTGGCGTTCCAGGCCTCGGGCCTCACGGCATACGTCGGGGCCTCCCCGGGCGTGCTGTTCTGGTCCAACGTCTTCACCATGATCGGCGGCGGGTGCTTCCTCTTCGGCGCGTACCTCCTGATTCCCGAGCTGTTCGACGAGCTGGAAGCGGAGCCGGGAAGGCCGGAGACGTCCGCGCCCTGAGCCACCTTGGCGTGCCAAGGGCACGGGTGGGGGGGGGAGGCGGCGCGTGCATCCCAGCGGCGTGGAGTCTCAACCGCACGCGGGGTCTCAACGGCACGCGGGGTCCCAAGCATGCGCGGAGTTCCAGTCCCACGCCGGTCTCTATCCCACGAAGGGTCCCAATCCCACGAGGGGTCCCAGTCGCGCGTCAGGCTCTGCTCGCACGCGAGGTCTGGATCGCGCAACCGGCCTGTTCGGCGCAAAGGGTCCTCCGAGATGGCCAGGCCCGGCGCGCTCACTCAGGGATGACGGCGAGGGGCGATGCGAGGAGCTCGGTCATGGCGACGCGAGCGGGCGCGTAACTGTGGTCGAGGTCCAGGGCGATTCGGAACTCCGTCAGGGCCTCAGCGCCGCGACCCGCCTCGCGGGCCACCGATCCCCGCAGGAAGTGGAGGCGGGGCGACTCTCGTAGCTGGCCGGGGCTCGCCTGGCGCAGGAGCCGGTCGACCTCACTGGTCCGCCCCTGAGCGATCAGGGCCTCGCCGGCTCGGTACAGCGCGCGGTCGTATCCGTGGTGCTCCAGCTCGTCGAGGTAGGCGTCGAGCGCCTCATCAGCGCGCCCGACCTGCTCCAGGCAGCGCCCCAGGCGGTAGCTGGTCTTGGGGCGCAGGGGGTCGAGCTCCACCGACCGTTCCAGCATGTCGATCGCCAGGTCGAACTTCGCGAGGTCCTCGAGCCGGCGGCCGGCCCGGGCGTAACCGCTCGCCGAGTCCAGATCGCCAGCCCACCGGAGGATCGCCTGCGCATAGGACTCACTCGTCATGCCATCGTGCCTGCTCAGCGCGGCGGCGAGGCGTCCCTTCAGGCTAGAGGAGTCGGACAGGCGGAGGGTCGACATCAGCGCGAAGTCGTTGGCGTCCCAGCTGAAGTAGGGGGCCATGGCCTGGGCGACCTGGTCGAGGTCGAGGCGTGCCCCGATGCTCTCCTTGAGGCTTTCCAGGCCCCCGGACGGCGACTCGGCCATCAGGTGCTCCAGCGCCGGGAAGTCGAGCGTGTTCATCAGCCCGGAGGACGAGGTGCCGAATGCCTGTGCGTCCGGAGAGAGAACCAGGTACGGGAGGAGCCGCGAGGGGATGTCGTAGTTGGTCTTGAGGAACGAGTCCAGCCGCTGGTTCTCCATGACGCCCTCGGCGCTGCGCGGGGCGATCGGGGCCTCGGAGCAAATCAGTAGGAAGTAGCCCGACCGGAGGTAGGCCAGCCAGCAGTGACCGAAGGCCGAGTCGATCGAGCGCAGGATGATATCGAGGCCCTCGTCGTTCAGCTTCCCGTCGATCCAGGTGACGTAGACCCCGTCGGGGGTGAGCTTCTTGCGGACGTGCTGGAAGAAGTCCGCCGTGTACAGCTTGGACGAGCTGAAGTAGAGCGGCGAGGTGACGGTGTTGAGGATCAGCGAGTACTGACGATCCACCGTGCGCACGAACCGAATACCGTCCCCGTGGACCAGCGTCGTGTCTGGCTGCTCGGTGATGTCGAAGTTGTGCTCCCTCATCAGGTCGAGGTTGTCGAGGATCACCTGATTGATCTCCACGGCGTCCGTCCTGTCGAAGAGGAGCCCGACAGTCCCGGCGGTGGCGCCGCTCCCCACGCCGAGGACCAGGGCGTCGTCCAGGCGAGGGGCGAAGATGGAAGAGACCGCGCCGACCGCCTTCTCCGCGATCGAGTTCAGGGACATGCTCACGTACCCGTTGATGAAGAAGCTCGGGGAGCCGCTCCGCTCGATGATCGCGAACGTGTCCTGCGCTCCCTTGAAGCGCTGCGTCCGCTGCCGGTCGACCTTCGTGGACTCAAGGGCCTCGGTGCTGCCGAATGACCGGTGGCTGACGTAGAGCAGCATCTCATCCCATGCGGGCAGCGCGAGGAACGCCGTCGAGAGGGCGAGCGAGCCGGCGACCACAAGCTCTCGAACGCGCCATCGCTGCAGGAGCAGGGCCAAGAGGAGCGTGGTGATGACAAAGAGCAGCAGCTGCCCGTAGTCCATGTGGGGGTGGAGCACCAAGGCCATGAGGAGGAAGCCCCCGGCGTTTGCAAACGAGGCGCACGCGAGCACGCGGCCGGACTCCACGGCGACGTCGGAGTGGCGGCGTAGCAGCGCAGGGACCGTGGCTCCGAAGCCGATGGAGGGGAGGAGCATCAGGGCGAAGGCGAGGCCGATCTTCAGGCCGACGAGCGTGCCGTGGTGCTCTGCGGCGTTGGAGAAGATCGATGCGTAGATCGCGGCCGAGGTCGGGAAGCTCCCCAGGAAGAGGACGACACCCCCTGCGGCGAGGAGGAGCGCGGCGCCGAAGGAGAGTCTGAGGTGAGAGACCGCCAGCGAGCCCAGGGTGATGCCGATGAGAGTGACCGCCAGGACGATCGCGAAGGTGTCGTTGAAGGGGCCATAGACCGCCTCGAACACCTTGATCATGGTCAGCTGGAACACCGCAGAGGCGGTGCTCGCCAGGGCCAACGCGACCATCACATGCCGGTGGACCGGGATCGGTGGGAGGGGCCTGGGCGCCTCGGCGCTGGCCGCGCCGGCGCGGTGGATCAGGTAGACGCCTGCGGCGACGAGGATGTTGAGTGATGCGAGCCCGAGCGTGGTGGCGCGGAGGCCGAACGAGCGCAGGACGATGAAGTGGAGAGCCAGCGCGGTCAGGGCAGCGCCGAGGTTGTAGAGGCCGTACGCGAAGGTGAAGACCTTGTCCGTTCGGACACTGGCGATCATCGCCGCGAAGATCGGGATGCTGCACCCGATCAGGAGCGCGGGCGTCACGAGCAAGGCGAAGGCAGCGACCATCGGGGTCATCCCGAGCGAGTCGATCGATGACACCGCGTGGACGGCCTGGTCGATCCACTCGTAGGCCGCCGCGAAGAAGATGGCGTACACGCCGATGCCGAGCTCGATGGCCCACAGGTGTCGGCGCCAGCGGTGAGCGTGGAGGGTCCCGAGGCCGATCCCGAGCAGAAACGTCAGCAGGACGGTGGCGTTGACCGAGAAGGGGCTCCCCACGAGGTTGGCGAGCAACCTGGCGTAGAGGATCTCGTAGCTGATCCCACAGAACCCCGAGAGGAGGACGAGGGGGGCGAGGAGCCACGGAACTCCCGGGAACCTGCCGGGCTTTGGACCCTCAGAGGGGACGCTCTGCGAGGGAGCACCGACGCCAGGGGCCTGGTCGAGGGGGGGGACCTCGGTGGGGGACTGCGCGCTGGGGTTCATCTTGAATATGCAGCCGGGTCTCCGCAGGCAGGCGGGGAGCGCGACTCGGCTCGGATTCCGCAGGTATCGACCACCGTCCGCCCCACAGGTTAGGCTTCTTACTAGTCCTCATCTGGCGCCACTGCCGTCGGCCACCGCGCTAGGAGCTCTTGCCTCTCGGGGTCATCCTGCGGACTCAGCGCGGCCAAATCACGTCAACTTGGGCCACAGGGTTGGCCGAAACCGAACCCATGACGGAGAGGGAGACCAGCACCGGACGCCGCGCATCTGCAGGAGAGCGAATGGGAGTCTTCCTCTTCCTCGGCGCCACGCTCGTGGTGCCGCTGGTGGCCTGGGAGTGGTTCCCGTTCTCGGCGCCGACCATGTTCTCGGAGCGGCCCTCTTCGTATTGCCACTACCGCGTGTGGGATGAGAGCGGCGAGCGGGTCTCCCGGAGCGAGGTGGGGTTGCAATGCAATAACCCACACGACCCGCCGTTGATGACCTTCGGACGCCGGGGCTACGGGCGGCTCTCACCGGCGACGCTCAACCACTATGACGCGAGGCCGACGGTCGAGGAGATCCGCCAGCACGCCGAGGAGCGTGCGGAGGGGCGGCGGCTGGTCGTGCGGCGCAGGATCATCGGGGCGGTCGACGATGACCGGGTTGGCGTGGTGCAAGAGGACTTCATCGAGGTCGGGCAGCGATGACGGCTGGAGGCGAGAAGTGGCGGAGCGGCCAGCTCTTCAAGACCACGGAGCCGCTCTTCGGGCTCGTCTCGCTCTGGACGGTGCTGGCGGTGGCCGTGTGGGTGTCGACGGAGACCCACCTCCATCACGTGGACTGGGAGAAGGGCAGCCCCGTGTCAGTACTGGGCTCGATCCTCCCCGAGTCTGTGCTCGCGAGCCAGGTCCTGTTTGACCTGAGCCGGTGGACCCTGTGGATCGCGGCGGGGTGCTGGAGCCTGCGCCTCCTGGTCCCTGTGTCTGGCTGGGTCACCTTCGGCGCCTACACGCTCCACGCGTCCATGTTCTGGGAGAACCTGCCGTGGTTCCGACACAAGTTCGTGCTCCCCGCGCTGCTCCTGTTCATCCACGCGATGTGGTTCCAGTGCTACCGGCGGGAGTTCAGAGCGGCCCGCGGAGCGCTCCTCAGCGCGAGGATCTGTCCCGCGTGGGTGCCGTTCCTCGGGATCTACAGCGTCGCCACCTTCTATGGCCTCGCCGGCGTCATGAAGATCTGGCGAGGGGGGCTCGAGTGGGGGGACGGCCTCTCGCTGCAGCTGTGGATGTACCGCTTCGGTGACGAGGATTGGCTCCTGACTCGGTGGATCCTCGAGCACCGAACCGTCGCCATGGTCCTGCAGTCGGGGGCGATGGCGATCGAGTGCCTCTCGTTCCTGGCGGTGGTGATCCCGCGGTTCCGGACGCCCTTGGCGCTCGGCGTGATCGGGATGCACATCGGGATCGAGTTCACCTTCGGGATCCCGTTCGCGAGCAACGTGGTCCTCGTCACGGTGTTCCTCCTGCCTTGGACCCGGCGGGTCGTCGATCGTTTCGCCAGCGCGAGATCGCTCCCGAGCTCGCACCCTGCCGAGCTGGAGCGGTCCGCCAGCGAGGCGCCTGGCCAGGGCTGACCGCCGCCCGGAGGCGCAGGGGGACCCGGGGGAGGGCCGTGGGGCCGTGTGGGGGCCTTGCGGGGGCGGGGGGGCCGTCGTCGAGCGCCCGACCGCGCTCAGTCCGACTCGCCGCGCGGGGGCTGAGGTGCGCTCCGTCGATAGACCCACGCCATGTTCGTGGATCGAATCCCGTTGGGGTCATGGCCGCCAAAGTAGATCGCGGTGTCCTCCTCGAACGGCGACGGGGCGTAGCACCGGGTCGCCACGAGAGGAGCCTCGTCTGCGCCGTCCGGACCGCCGACCCGCTCGATTCGATAGCGCCTCTCGGCGTCGCGTACCGCGTAGAGCGCCCCTCGGTAGTAGCCCCTCTCCCAGGTCGGCAGCTCCGGGCCCGCCCCTCGAAACTCGAGGCCCACGAGGTGCTGGCTCGAGCCGGTCACCTGCGAGCGGACCGCGAGGAGGTCGTTGTAGGCGCCGAGGACGTACTGGACCTTGGACGCGCCCGTGTAGTCGCGGATCAGGTCCGCGAGGACAGCCTCCTGGTGCCGGGTGAAGCCCCCCTCGGGGGTCCGGTCCAGGCGGATCATCTCGCCCTGGGCTGCGCCGTCGGGGGACCACATGAAGAGCAGGGACTCACCACTTCCCTCCGGAGCGGCGACCGCGGTGAGGCCTCGGACGCCCCCGACCTCGGAGCGGATACGAGGCGCGAGGTCGGAGAGATCGTGAGCGACCAGGTAGCTCGGTTCAGGGCCGTCCTCGCGCCTGTAGATCCGTCCGCCTGAGGAGAAGAAGAGGGAGCCGTTGGCCGAGGTGATCCCCAGCGGTCGCACCGCCAGCGGACCGAATTCTGGCTCGCTTCCCCAGGCGATGCTCCCGGGGACCTCGGGGTCGTAGGCCCCCGAGAAGATCCCCTGGGTGCCGACGGTCAGGAAGGCACGATCGACGCCCGTGACCGAGTCGCGGTGGACGTGGAGATCGCGGACGGAGTAGGCCCCGGAGCGGCCCCGCCGGCCCGCGAGGACGCGGACCTTGGTCCACTCGGTCGCGCTCTCTCCGCGCACGAAGCAGTGCACCGCCGTTCCGCTCAAGCCCGTGGCGTAGGCGCACGCGACGAGCAGGGTGACCGGCGACTCCAGCGCTTCGCCGTCTCGATCGGTGCCGAAGGTGACGCTCGTGAGGACCTCTGGACGCACGTGACCGGGCCCGAGCTCGAGGTCGACCTTCCACTCCCCGCCGGGGGCGTCCAGGCGGAGGATCTGCGCCCAGCCCTCTCGCGGATCCGTCCCGCCGTAGAGCACGTTGCCTCCATCCTGCCAGTAGCCGACCGCCGCGTAGAGTCGGCCGCCGTGTCCCGCGAGGTGCAGGACCTCGGAGCCTCCCAGGCTGGAGGCCTGGTCGGCGCTCTGGCTCGGGGAGAACGACCGCGTCCACTCCTGGGCGGGGGCCCGGAGGGCGGCGAGGGGCGCGGTCAGGAGGAAACACGAGAGGAGGCGCCAGGGGAGGCACCAGCGGAGCCGTGTCAGCACGTCGAGCCGCGGGAGCGGGACCCGCCGGGGCCGGCGTCCGAGCGGGCTCAGAGCCGCGGGGGCGTCGATCGGGCGTGGAGGCCCTTCCTCAACGGCTCCACGGTGGCGGGCGGGTCCACGGTGGCGGGCGGGCTCAATCACTGGCGAGGTCATGGGTCATTGAACTCTCGGGCGGGGGGTCACGAAGGGACGGTGTCGGCCTGCCGGGCTCTGCGGCGGAGCAGGGCGGCGGCCAGGACCGCGCGCCTCCCGAGTCGATCGGAGAGCCCGCCGAGTACGGGGGATCCGAAGAACTCCCCGAGTCGCATCATCCCCATGGCGACGCCGAGGAGGAACGCCCGCCGCGCGACGCTGGTGCCGTCGGGGAGGACCCCGTTCTCCACCGGGTGGAGGAACATCGGCGAGAGCACTGGCGAGACGAGGGCTCCGCCGAAGAACCCGAGGAAGACCAGCGCGTAGATGATCGCCGTGCCCCGGCTGCGCTCCCCGGTGGCCGGGCCGGGCGCCGGGCCGGGCGCCGGGTCAGGCGTCATGGCGGGGCGGTCGGGTCCGGAGCATGTGGGTTAGCGTAGCGGACCGCACCGCGGCGCTGGCGCCGTTCCGCACCGCGGGCCCTGGCAGCCAGCCCCTGCCAGGTTGAGCCGC
>CAJQPT010000212.1 GCA_905480285.1 uncultured bacterium | reverse complement strand
TCCTCCTGGCCCTCGCGGCCCTGGCGCCCTCCGGGGATGCCGACGACGGACTCATCCTCTTCAAGGCGCCCGTCCAGTTCATGGCCGGCGATGCCGAGATGGGCCACAAGAAGATGTATCCCTCGCCCGCCGCTTTCGACGTGGACGGGGACGGGATCCAGGACCTGGTCCTCGGCGGGTTGAGCGGGCGCGTGACCTGGTCGCGGCGCACGGCGGACGGGATGGGACCAGAGAAGCCGATGGAGCGCACCGACGGGAAGCAGCTGAGCTTCAACAACTGGTGATGCATCGGCATGGGTTCACAGTTCGTGGACCTCAACGCCGACGGGCAGCTGGACTACCTCTCCGCCACCTTCGACGGCTCGCCCCACGTGAGCTGGGGGAGCGAGGCGGGCTTCGCGGAGCCTGAGCGCCTGCTCGATGGCGCCGGTGAGTCCGTGCTCGTGTCGTACTACTACGACTTCGACATCCACCAACACCTCACGACCGGGCGCTCCATGCCCGACGGGAAGCCCAGGAACCTCCGGGGCATCTCCGCCGTCGCCATGGACTGGGACGGCGATGGAGACATGGATCTCATCCAGGGGAGCTATGAGGAGGGCCATCTCTACGTCCAGATGAACGAGGGGTCCCCGTCGGAACCTCGCTTCACGGGCAAGAACGTGCGCGTGATGGCCGGTGGAGTCCCCCTCGAGGACAAGGCCAAGATGACCGCGCCACGCCTCGTGGACTGGGACGCCGACGGCGACCTGGATCTCGTCTACGGGACCTTCGGCGGGTCCGACGGCATCGCCGGCGTCTACCTGCTCATCAACAAGGGAACGCGCGGAGCCCCGAGCTTCGCGGCGCCCCGCACCCTGCTCCAGGTCCGCGGCGAGGAGCTCCCCACGTCGCCCACAGGGCCCGTCGAGGGGCTCTATCCCGAGGTCACGGACTGGGACAAGGACGGGGACCTGGACCTGATCGTCGGCGGCTACTCCCGCTGGCGCGCCGAGGCGCCCACGCTCGACGACGCTCAGACCGCAGAGCTCGCCCGACTGCGCGTCGAGCACGAGGCCGCCTCGGCCGCCGAGGATGTGGTCTCCAAGGCCTTCAACAAGGAGTTCAAGGCCGAGGAGGAGAAGGCGAGGACGGACGAGGAGAGGGAAGCCGCCTTCGATCGCGTCTACGGGGAGTTCAAGGATCGCCTCGATGCCACCCGCAAGGCGCGCAGTGAGCTCCAGCAGAAGATCGACGTGTTCGATCCTCCGACGAAGCGCACGCCCGCCGTCTGGTTCTTCGAGCGAGCCTGACGTGCGCTCCACCGCCCGCCGCTCACACGGCCTCGCGGCGCTCGCCCTCCTCTGCGCGTGCAGCGCGGACGAGGTCGTGCCCGCGCGTGCCGGCGGCGCTATCGAGGCGATGATCCGCGCCGCGGCGGGCTCTGTCCCTGAGCTTCCGGTGGTAGGGCCCCACCTCAACTGGTCGCCCTTCCTCTGCATGATGCCCCCGGCCGCCCGGGCGCTGCACTCCACGGTGGAAGCCGAGGACGGACACGGATCAAAGATCTACGCGCTCCGCTCGAACCAAGGCGGGCCTTACATGAAGCTGGGCACCGAGGAGGAGGTGGAGCTCCCGCTCTTCACCGTGCTCATAAAGGAGGCCTTCACCCCCGTGCTCCACGCGGGAGAGGACGCGCCCTCCCCCCACTCGACCCCGGGCTGGGAGCTGGCCGCAAGCCACGGCTACATCCCCTTCGCCGAGCGCGACGGGCTCACCTACCGGACCGGCGCCTCTCGCGGCCTCTTCGTCATGCTCCGCCTGCCCGAGGGCACCCCCGACACGATGGACGGCTGGGCCTTCGGCACCGTGGACCCCGCCGGCCGTGTCACAGGAGCGGGGGCGATGGAGAGCTGCATCCGCTGCCACAGGGCGGCCAAGCACGGCGGGCTCTTCGGCTGGCAAGCTGAGTGACATGCGAGCCCACGCTCGGGTCACTAAGACTCAACCCTCTGATTCAGCGTGCCCCTATCGAAGATGGTGGAAGCGCCAGACGAGCAAGTCATCGAAGCGGTCGAACCAAGCGAGGACGATGGGTATCTCCAGCCTGTAAGCCCAGACGCCGCCACTCAGATCGACCGCAGGGTTCGTCGGTCTCCAGCCAGCTAGTGTGAACGCCCACTCGTCGAGACCGTCACGGGGAACACGATGTCCCCGACCCAGATCACGCGAGTCTTGGCGGACGAAGCAGCGATCACCGGGCGCCGTGTAGCCTCGGATCCAGACACAACGCTAGCCTCGGTGCCCCACAGGTTGGGCTCGCGGTAGAGTGAGTCCACCGATGAACACCCCCGTGAAGAAGAAGCTGGAGTTGCTGGCACCAACTGCGACTCTCCTTGCGTGCCTCGCTCTGTACGCGTCAATCCTCGCGCTCTCCGCCCGTATCGGTCTTGACCTGCATGATCAGGCCGCGTACCTAATTCAGATTCGCCACCCGTTGGACCTCGAGGCGACCTTCACTCACTTCGGGTTAGTGTGGAACTCCACCGTCGGCGATCACGGGATCGTGATCAACCGATACCTCAATGTCATCGCCGTCATTGGAGCAGGAGCGGTGCTCGGGACCTCCATCCAGCGCATCGCCAGCCCAAGCCTCCGACGGAGCGCCATAGTCCCTCTCACGTCTCTGGCGTGCATGGGTGCTTTCCATCGCGGCGTCTTGGACCCCAGCTACAACAGCGTCAACCTAGTCTGCACGATCCTCTTCATCGCGACGC
>CAJQPT010000211.1 GCA_905480285.1 uncultured bacterium | reverse complement strand
GCAGTCGAGGGTGGCGAGGTGAAAGCCGAAGGTCGAGACGCGCATCAGCAGGCGCTCGACGAGCTCCATGCCGGCCTTCGCCCCGCGGTGCTCGTCCAGGCTGGCTGCGATGAGCCGCAGGTCAGCCTCGAGCTCCCTGGGCCCCTGGTAAGCCTCCTCGTCCGCGGCGCGGGTGGCACCGAGGCGCGCGTGGATGCCCTGTAGTGCCAGCCGGTAGGGCATGTCTGCGTAGCGGTCAGGCACCTTCTCGAAGGCCCCCGGGAACCGTCCGCGATAGTCCTCCACCAGAGCCAGCAGGGCCGAGCTGGCGCCGACGCGACTCGTGGATTGGGAGAGGTGGCCGAAGAGGTCGGTCACCTCGACCCGGTATCGCTCGACCACCACCTCGAGCTGCCGCGCCAGGGTGGCGCGGATGGTGTCCGCGCCGACGTTGGGGTTGCCGTCCATGTCGCCGCCGACCCAGCTCCCGAAGCGAACCAGGGGGCGCTCGAGCACCAGCGGGCGACCGTAGGCCTCCTCGAAGCCCCGCTGAACCTCGGCGTGGAGCGCCGGCACGACCCGGTAGATCACGTCCGTCAGGTAGAAGAGCACGTGCTCGAGCTCCTCGCCCACGGTCGGCTTGTCTCGCAGCTGCTCGTCCGTCTGCCACGCCGTGGCGATGTCGAGCTCCACCAGCTGTCTGGCCGTGGCGATCTCTTCGGGCGTCATGGTGCCCTGGTGGAAGCGCTCGACCAGCACTCTCGCGATGCGCTGCTCCTTGCGGAGGATCGTGCGCCGGACAGCCTCGGTGGGGTGGGCGGTGAACACGGGCTCGACCAGCAGACCCTCGAGGGCCTGCTCCACCTCTTCCCCCTCGACGCCCGCGGCGGCCAGGGACTTGAGGACGGCCCGGACGCCGCCGGGCTGAGGTTCACCGTTGCGGAGCCGGTCCACTCGCCGGCGGATGCGGTGGACGCGCTCGGCCATGTTCACGAGGCCGAAGTAGGCGGAGAAGGCCCGGACGACCTCGTGGCTCAGGTCCTCATCGAGCCCGTCGAGGAGGCGGATCAGCTGCTGCTCGGCCTCCTCGCTGCCGCGCCGCCGGCGGCGCGCGAGCAGGCGCGCGCCCTCCACGGCGGGGAAGAGCTCCTCATCGCCCAGCTCCTGGAGGAGCCGGCCGAGCAGCTGGCCGAGCCAGCCAACGTCCCGGCGCAGCGGGAGGTCCTTGGGCTCGAAGAACACTGAGCCCTCCTCGGAGGGATCGATCGGGGTCGAGGGGTGGCTCACGAGCGCACCTGGCCGGGGCCCTCGGCCTCAAGGAGTTCATCGGCGGCGGACACGAGCAGTTCGGGCGTGATGCGAGTCATGCAGCGGTGGTCGGTCGGGCAGACCGGGTGATTGCAAGGGCGGCAGTGCACGTCCGCCATGAGGACGCGTTGTCGCTTCAGTTGGTGGCGCGTGTGGCCGTCCGCGATTGGGCCGACCGCGACGACGACGGGGAGCCCCAGGGCCACGGCCATGCTCCGGGGCCCCGTATCGTTGGAGACTACCAGTTGAGAACGTTCGAGGAGCGCTGCGAGTTGGGGCAGGTCCAGCACTGGCTCGGCGAGGACGAGAATATCGTGCTTGGCGAGGGAGGCGACCTCTCGTGCGAGCGCCTCTTCGCCTGGCCCCGGCGCGATGACGGCGCGCCATCCATGGCGCTCGAAGAGCGCGTCGCAGGACGCGGCGAAGTGTGCAGGGGGCCACATCTTCGAAGAGCCAAAGGCCGCGCCGACGACGACCGTACACACCGGGTCCTCGGCAGCCATGCCTTCGGCCTGCAGGCGCCTGTCCACCGCCGCGCGGGCCTCCCGGGGTACGGCGAGGTCCATGTGTGATCCGTCGTCGGCGACCCCAAGGGCGCGGGTCACGCGCAGGTAGCGCTCGACCATGGAGAAGGCGAGGGGCTTGCCGCCGAGGTCCATCGGCCGGGTCAGGCGGTGGGTGAGCATGGCCCTGCGCAGCAGGCCGCGGCCGTAGCCTGCGCGGACGGGGATCCTGGCCATCAAGGCGGGCGCCGCTGCCCGCTCGGACTCGCCCAGGAGCACGGCCCAGTCGAAGCGTCTCTGCGCCAGCCAGCGGCCGTGGCGCAGGAGGTCGGTCGGCCGTCGTCCGGGGTCCTGGATGAACCCGTCGACGCTCTCCAGCGCGGTGACCAGCCCGCGCTGGGACCCCTTACCCTCCACGGTGATCTCGGCCTGCGGATGCGCCGCCCGGAGCGCGCGCAGGGCCGGCGTGCACATGACCACATCGCCGACCCAGTTCGGGAGGCGGACGTAGATCCGGGAGGGGGGGGGCGGCGCGGCGGACATCGGCGCGGATTGTCCGGCGAGGTGGCGGGGCCCGTCGAGTCTGAAGCGGGGGATCCAGGGCTCCGCCGCGCAGCGGAGGGCGCTAGAGGAAGTAGTCGGCGTTCTCCGCGCCGACCTCCACGGGGTCCGCGCCGTCCTTGACCATGCCCTCGATCCCAGTTCACGTCGTGGTAGAGGCAGGTGACGTTGCGGCACTCATGGCTCGCATCGAAGCGGTCGAGGAGGCCCGCGACCGCCTCTCCGGTGGCGGCGGCGTTTTCCTCGCTGGCGTAGGCCGGCTTCTCTCCAACGCGCGCCTTGTCCACGCCGCGGTGCGCGGGGCAGTTGTAGACGCCCATGGGCGTCAGGACCTGACGCAGGGCCTGCATGTGGCAGGTCGCCGGCTGCCGGGTCGAGTTCCGCCAGGAGCCATCCTCGAGCATGCGCAGGTTGACGCTCTCGTACACGTCAAAGGACCCGCTCGTCAGCTCCTTGGCCTTCTCGACCTCGCCGCGGATGCGGACCGCGACCTCCTGCTCCGCCGCGGCGGCCTTGGTCGGGTCCATCACCTCGGCGCCGTCCTGCTGGCGTTCGAGGATCGGCTTGAAGGAGATGTAGTCGAAGCCCGCCTCCGAGGCGCGCTCGGCGGCGAGGACGATCTCGTGGATGTTCTCGTGCAGCGGCGTCTCGTCGCGCGTCGCCCCCTGCCAGACGATGATGTAGCTGAAGCCCAGGCGGGGCGCGGGATTCGCGGCCTTGATGCGCGGGACCCACTCGCAGATGGCGTCCAGGGTGACCTTGCTCGACGTCGGCTTGTGCATGGCCGCGAAGAGCTCGTTCGACCCGGAGTCCAGGGACATGCGGATCCAGTCGCGCTCGTCCAGGAACCCCACGACGTCCATGAGCCGGTCGCCGCGGCTCCCGTTGGTGACGATGGCCACCTGCAGGCCGAGGTCCTTCAGGAAGTCGACGAACCCCACGAAGCCCGGATACAGGGTCGGCTCTCCGCCGCCGATGAGGATGACGGACTTGAGCCCGCGCTCGCGCATGAGCTCGATCGACGCTCGCAGCTCGTCCTCTGCGAGGCGGTGCTTGGTGTTGAGCACGTCCCAGTCGATGCAGTGGGTGCAGCGATAGTTGCACGCCACGGTCAGGTCCAGATTGATGGACACTGGCGCGATGGGCGGCATGGGCGGGGCGGGAGCGTCGTCGGCGCGCGCGGCCTCGACGGCACGCCGCCACTCAACGTAGGCCTGGAGCGTCGGCGCCACCGAGGGCTGCCGGAGCTTGGCGGAGAAGTCGTGGATGGCGTGCTTCATGGGCGAGCGTCGAGGGCGAGCGTCGAGGGCGATCATAGGGGGCCGCGGCGGTGCGGGCGCGGCAGCCCTGCGATTGTCGTCTCGAGTGGATCAGGGCCGGACCGCGGCGTGCGCGGCGGCCGCGGCCTCCAGCATGGAGGCGCCGCGGGTGAGGTCCCCAGGGTGGGTCCAGGGGCACGGGGTACCGCGCTGCACCTGGTCCACAAAGGACGCGATGCGCGCGGTCAGCGGATCCGGCAGGGAGACCACAGTGTCCTCGGCCTGGAACCTGAGTGAGTAGTCCGCCGCGTCGATGAGCCGATCAGCGCGCCGTCCGTCCACCGAGTACCACGCGGCCCTGGGCCCGGGCGCCGCCGTGCCGTCGAGGAGGACCTGGACCTTCATGATCCCGCGGGCGCCCTCGAGGAGCACGGAAACCTCCATCTGGCCTTCCGCGGCCGTGCTGAGCTCGACGGCGACCGTTCGCTCGAGGTCCGGGCGCATGGCCTGAGCGAGACTCAACGGGTGGGGGAGCGCATCGCCGATCATCTGCAGCCCCTCGGAGGCCGGCGAGAGGCCCATGACGAGGGAGCGGACGGTCTCGGCGCGCGGCCCCGTGGCGGCCGCGTGGGCGTCCAGGGTCCAGGGCCACTGGGCATTCAAGGCGAGGACACGCCCCGCCGCTCGAGAGCGCGCCTCCAGGTCGTTCGCGGTCTCACTCCAGCGTGGCTCGGTGCCCCAGAGGAACGGCTTCTCGCAGAGCACATGGCGACCCGCGGCGAGGGCGCGCTCCACGTGGTGGAGGTGGGTGCCGGCCGGACTGAGGACGCAGGCCAGCTGCAGGTCGGCGGCGTCGAACTCGTCGGGGTCTGTGGTCCAGCGTGGCGGGGGAGCACCGGTGGTCCTGGCCAGCTGCGCGCCCACCTGGTCAGCAGCGGCGCGGGCGGTTTCCTCCGTGGTGCCGAGCACCATGTAGACCTCGACGCCGCACGCGGAGAGGTCGCGTGCCACGAACGGTCCGAGGCCCTGGCGGACCCGTCGCGCGCCCACGATTCCGGCGCGCAGCGGCGTCCCGCTCCGAGGTCTCACGCTCATCGCCCGGGGAGGTCCTCGACGAAGGCATCGAGCGCGGGGATGTACCCGAGGTGGTCGGCCAAGCGGAGGAGCGCTACCTCGGTCTTCATGTCGGGGACCCGGCCGTCCCGGCACATGGCGATGGCCTCGCCGAGGCCGACCAGGTGGACCCGGGACCACTCCTCCATGACGGTCCCGTCGCCGGTGGGCTCTTGGCGCTCCTCGAGGGGCGTCTCCACAGCGCAGAAGTAGAGCTTCTCGTCGGTGGTTCCCGGGCTGGCGAACGTCTCTCCGCCGAGCATGACGCAGGCCTCGGCCGGGACCTCGACGCCGGCCTCTTCGCGGGCCTCGATGACGGCGCGGGCCCGAAGTCCCCGGGGCCCGGGGGGGTCGCTGGACTCAACGAGCCCCGCCACCACCTCGAGGATGGAGACGTACTCGCGAGGGTCCGGATGAACGAACGCCTTGTGCTTGCGGAGGTAGACCGGGCCCCGGGGGGCCTCACGGAGGAGCACGCGGACACCGTCGGGAAGGCGCTCGTAGAGCACGGCCACCACGGCGTCGCTCCCGGGGCGCTCCAGGACGTCGCAGGGGTACGGCGAGGAGCTGCTTCCGTCCCCGTAGAGGTTCCGGAGCACGAGCCTGCGGAGCGTGAGGAAACCCTCATCGCAGCGCGCGTTGGCTGTGCGGTCTTCCACCACCTCGAGCCCATGGAGTGCCTTGCTATCCATGTCGCCCAAGGTAGTCGCCCGCGGCGCATCGACCTACCTCGACCCCTCGTTCCCGGGCGATCCTGGGGCGGGTCCTCGGGGTGGATACTCGGGGTGGTGATCCCCCTGCGGCCCCGGGTGGCTACGGGGGGGCGAGCGCAGCTCACACGGAGCGATGATCGCCAGGGCAGGGCGGCCGTGCCTCCGGCCTCGAGTCCGGCTCTGCAGGCCGGCCGAATCCACGAGGGGCGGCCTGCGGCAATGGCCCGCGGTGAGAGCGCCCTGGGCCAGGGG
>CAJQPT010000210.1 GCA_905480285.1 uncultured bacterium | reverse complement strand
CTCGAGGAGCTCGTCGTCCTCCACGTACTCGAGGCACTCCTCGAGGGACATGATCTTCGGCGGGGCGATCTTGGCGTTGTCGTCCCGGCCGGAGGCGCGCATGTTGGTGAGCTTCTTCGCGCGGCACACGTTGAGCTCGAGATCGCCGTCGCGGTTGTTCTCGCCGACGATCATGCCGGTGTAGACCGCCGTGCTCACGGGCACGAAGAACTGACCGCGGTCCTGCAGGCCGTCGAGGGCGTAGGCGATGACGTCGCCGCCGCGATCAGCCACGAGCACGCCGTTGGTGCGGCGGGGGATTGGGCCGCCGTCCTTCTCCCAGCTCTCGAACACGTGGCTCAGCACGGCCTCGCCCTGGCTCAGGGTGAGCAGCGCGGTCCGAGCGCCGATCAGGCCGCGGGCGGGAATCTTGAAGTCCAAGCGGGTCAGTTCGCTGGCGGCGTCCATGTGGAGCATCTCGCCGCGCCGGCGGCCGAGATACTCGATGATGCGGCCGGCGTGCTCGCCGGGGACCTCGATGGTGGCGCGCTCGTAGGGCTCGCAGCGGGTGCCGTCCACTTCCTTGAGGATGACGTGGGGCTTGCCCACGGCGAACTCGTAGCCCTCGCGGCGCATGGTCTCGATGAGCACCGAGAGGTGCATGACGCCCCGGCCCTTGACCTCGAAGGCGTCCGCGCTGTTGGTGGAGGCGAGCTGCAGCGCCACGTCGCGGGTGGCGGCGCGCTCGAGGCGCGCGAGGACCTGGCGGCTGGTGACGTAGTCGCCCTCCTGGCCAGCGAACGGGGAGTTGTTGACGTAGAAGACCATCGAGATGGTCGGCTCGTCGAGGGCGATGGCGGGCAGGGCCTCGATGTGCTCGGGGTCGCAGAGCGTGTCCCCGATGCTGAGCTCCTCGACGCCCGTGACGATCGCGATGTCGCCGCACAGGACCTCCTCCGCAGGGACCCGCTGGAGGCCCTCGTAGCGGAAGAGCTTCTTCGGCAGGACGGAGAGCGGCTTCTCGCGGTCGGGGTGGGCGAGGGCGTACCGCCGTCCGATCTTCAGGCTCCCGCGCCCGACACGGCCCACGGCGATGCGGCCGAGGAAGTCGTCGTGGTCGAGGGTCGTGGCCTGGAACTGAACGGGGCCGTCCGCGTCCATGTTGGGCGGGGGCACGTGCTCGAGGATCTGCTGGAAGAGCGCCTCGAGGTTGTCGGTCTCTTGCGCGGGGTCCTCGGAGGCCCAGCCGTCACGGCCGGACCCGTAGATGACGGGGAACTCGAGCTGCTCGTCGCTGGCTCCGAGCTCGACGAACAGGTCAAACACCTCGTTGAGGACCTCTTCGGGGCGCGCGTCAGGGCGGTCGATCTTGTTGACCATCACCAGCGCCTTGAGGTTGTGCTCGAACGCCTTGCGCAGCACGAAGCGCGTCTGCGGCATGGGGCCTTCGAAGGCGTCGACGAGCAGCAGTACGGCGTCGGCCATGTTGAGCGTCCGCTCGACCTGGCCGCCGAAGTCGGCGTGCCCCGGCGTGTCGACGATGTTGATGCGCGTCCCCTGATACGAGATCGCGGTGTTCTTCGCGAGGATGGTGATCCCGCGCTCGCGCTCCTGATCGTTGGAGTCCAGGGCACGCTCGGCGATCACCTGGTTGTCGCGGAAGGTGCCCGCGTAGCGGAACATCGCGTCGACAAGGGTGGTCTTGCCATGGTCGACGTGGGCGACGATGGCCAGGTTTCGGATCTCAGGGGCGGTCGACATCGGCGTGGCGGTGCTGCGTGGCCGGCGCAAGCCGGACGGGAGGCGGAGGCCAGGCGTCCCGTGATGGGGGCCTGGGTTCGGGAGGCCGTTGGGTCCAGGGCAGACCTGCCGGGCACGGGCAACCTCCCGCTCTCCCGTGTTCGAGGGCAAAGAGGTGTTCGAGGGCAAAAAGGGGTTCGAGGGCAAAGAGGGTACGGACCCAACCCTCACACCGGAACCGCTGGCGAGCCATCTTGGTGGTCGGTCCCGTTCCGACCCTCCAGGGGCTGCGCCACCCAGTGGGTCGCTGGTCGTGCGGCTCGGCGCTGGGAAACCGTGGTCGGGCGGTCTCGATCAGGGCCCCGTGTCGCCTGGCTGTGAGCCGGCGAGGGCGTTCGATCGAGGCACCTTGCCTGCCTGTTGGGGTGGCCTCGGGGACCCTTGGGGCGGCGAGAGCGGCCCTCTGGCCGGCCCAGCGGCGGATCCAGCGGCGGATCCAGCGGCGGATCCAGCGGCGAATTCCGTCGCCGGCTCAGTGGGCCGCTGGGCCGATCAACAGGGAGAGGCAGGTCAGCCCGGCCTCGGCCTTGTGGAACTCGCTGATGTCGACCGGGTGCAGGGGGTAGCCCACGGCGTCGAGCCTCTCAGCGGTCCTGGGGGCCGCCTCGGACACCACGAGCCGGTCGCCGACCTTGAGGACGTTGGGGCCCGCGGGCTCGTCGGGGTCTGCGTCCAAGACCTGAAGACCGTCGAGCCCCTCGGCGTCAAGGTCGAGGGCGCGGGGGTCGGCGAGGAGTCGATCGTCACCTAGCCAGGACAGCACGGTCTTGAGGTGGAGGGCGCCGCGCACGGGGACACCCCATACAGGCCTGCGCGAGACGTGGCGCAGGGAGGCCACTCCGGCCGCATCCGTCCGCGTCGAGAGCCCGACGAGGATGCGGTCGGGGAGCTGCAGGACATCGCCGCCGTCGAGACTCCCGGAGGGCAGACTCTCCACGGGTATGAGGTCCTCGAGGACGCGTCCGAGCGCAGCCACCTCTCCGCGCCGGCTCGCGGCCCCGGGCCGTGTCAAGACAGCACGCCCGGGGAGCGCGATGGCCGGGTCCTCGACGAAGCAGGCGTCGGGGAAGCCCTCGAGCGGTTCGAGCGTCATCACCTCGAGCCCCACCTCGCTCAACACCCTCGAGTAGGCGGCGTGTTGCTCCGCGGCGAGGGCCGGGTCGATGCGACCGCGCTGCAGGTGAGTCAGCTCGCAGTCGGCGAGCGAGGTCCCTGGGGAGCGGACGATGGCGAGGGTGCGGTCCTTGGTGTTCACGGAGAAGCCTGGGCTCGGACCCGGGATCGGAGAGGGGCAGACCTTACCCCGAGCGGCCACCGAGGGGACCTCGATGGATCCGGTCCCTGGCGCCGAGGGTCAACCTGTTTGGCTCCAGGGCCTCAGGGCTTCAGAGCCTCAGGGCTCCAGGGCCGGCGCCATCTCGAGGTACTTCGAGAGCAACGCATCCAGCAGCCCATTGTCGATGGGCTTGGCCAGGTAGTCGTCGCAGCCCGCGTCGAGGCAGCGGCGCTGATCCTCGGCCATGGCAGAGGCCGTCAGGGCCACCACTGGCGCGATGTGTCCTGCGTCCTTGAGCTTCCTCGCCGTGGTGAACCCGTCCTGGATGGGCATGTACATGTCCAGGAGGACGAGGTCGAAGGCCCTGTCCGATCCAGCGGCCGCCATCGCTTGCTGGAAACCATCGGAGCCGTTGTCGGAGGTCTCCACCTCGAGGCCTCTGCGCCGAAGGAGCTCGCAGAGCACCCGCACGTTGATGACATTGTCTTCCACCACGAGGATCCTCCCCTGGAACCTCGAGCCTCGCTGCGGCTCCGAAGCGGGGGCCTGGGGGCCTTGTGCGGCGACGAGCGGCAGCGAGAGGGTGAACGTGCTTCCCCGGTCGACCTCGCTCTCGACGGTCAGGTCGCCGCCCATCCTGCGGGCGATCTCGCGCGAGATGGACAGCCCCAGCCCCGTTCCACCGAACTCTCGGGTGGTTGAGGCTTCAGCCTGCTCGAAGGGTGAGAAGATGCGTTCGAGCGAGGACTCGGGGATTCCGATGCCGGTATCGGACACGGCGATCGTGAGGCAGGTGAGCTCCGCGGAAGATGGGCTCGGTACCGAGGAGACGACAACCTCGATGCCTCCCTGGGTGCTGAACTTGGTCGCGTTGGACAGGAGGTTGGTGATGACCTGGCGGATCTTCGTGGGGTCCGACTTGATCGTCGCGGGGACGCCCTCGTCCCACTTCAGATTGAGCGTCAGGCCGGCCTCCATGACACCGTGCCGGAGGGGCTGAACGGTCCGCTTGATGAGGTCTCGGAGCTCGAAGGTGATGTGCTCAACTTCGACCTGGCCGGCCTCGATCTTGGACACGTCGAGCACGTCGTTGATGAGCGCGAGCAGGTGTTCAGCGCTACTGTGGATCGACTCGAGGGCGGAGTGCTGATCGGCCCCAAGGCCCTCCTCTTCGGCCAGCAGGTCGGAGAACCCGATGATTGCGGTGAGGGGCGTTCGGAGCTCGTGGCTCATGTTCGCGAGGAACTCCGACTTGGACCGGTTGGCCGACTCAGCCCTGGCTTGGGCGTCATGAATCGCCTCCTCGTGGCGCTTGCGCTCGGTGATGTCACGGGTGACGCCGAGCTGCACGATCTGGCCTGTTCGGTCAGCGAGAGGGACTGCGTTCGTCTCGAACCAAAGGTGCTGCCCGTTCAGACCTAGGGCTTCGAAGGTCAAGGAGCCGGTCTGGCCCTGAAGGACGCTGGCGTGCATCTCGCGGTATGCCTTGCGGTGCTCCTCGACGATGAGGTCCTCGATCTTGGCGCCGCGCACCTGGGAGAGGGAGGTCGCCGCGATCATCTCCAGTCCCGCGGGATTCATCTGCACGAGGCGTCCCTCGGCATCCACGATCTTCACGCACTCCGGCTGAGCCTCAATAATCGCGCTCAGGTTGCGAGTCCTCGCCGCGAGGTGTCGCCCGATGGCGGTGATGGTCTCGAGCTGCTCGGCGAAGGGACCGGAATCCACCACGCTGCGACCCTCTTCTTGGTCCCCACTCTCGATCGCCAGCATCGTTGCGTGGGCGCACTCGAGCGCGGCCACCGCGTGGCTGCAGACCCTGTTCCGCCGATAGGTGCAGACAGCGAACATCAGGGCGCCGAACGCCGTAAACGCGAGCGGCCAGGCGAGGCCTGCGAGATCCATGGAACCAGGAGGAGGTGTTGGGAGGGGCTCATTGGCAGACCGTTGGGCCCGCCTTGATTTAGACATCGACACTCTGTCAGTGATTCATTAGGACTATTCCCCAATGTGGTGCATGGCCGCTCAAGCCTGATGCGCCGCGTACGCGGCCCCCCGGGTGGGCCCGAGCGATTGCGGAGCTCCCGTGGGGACGGTGATGCCGGGATCTGGCCCTAGGAGTTCGACCCGGGAAGGGGGATCCCTTGAGGAAAAGCCCGACAGGCGGAGCCCGGCAGCAGGCGCCTTACGGACGGAACCCGACAGTTGGAGCCCAACCGTTGGAGCCCGGCAGTTGGAAGCGGGCAGGGTGAGCCCGCCGATGACGCTTCGGGGGAGCTGGCCCCTCGACGGATTCCAGGGAGCGGGTGCAGCTACCGGCCGGTGCCCGGAGGCCCTAGACCGGCTGCTCGACGACCTTCTGGATCCGGTCCAGGAGGTAGGTCTTCAGCATCCCCGTGCGAATGCACTCGGCTTCCAGGTAGCTCTTCTTGTGACGCTCGTAGAGCAAGCGCGGGAGGACCTGGAGGGGGGCGGGGGCTCCTGAGGTCCCGCCGTACAGCAGCGTGACCTCATCCCCGTTGCGTACCGCCTCGGTCAGCGGGCGCAGCCTCGGCTTCATTCGAGCGGGGCCGGGCAGGAAGCCGGGGACGGTCACCGGGGTCCCGCAGTGGGTCAAGAGCTCCGCGGCGGACTCGGTCTCGGCTCGATCTGCGCACTCCTCGAGGACCTGCCAGCACCAGACGGCGTCGGCGAGCGCTCGATGGTGCGTCCCGTCCTCGAGGTCCAGGTGCTGGCAAAGCGTCTCCAGCTTGTGATCCGGTGACTCTGGGATGAACTTGCGCGCCAGCTTGAGGGTGCAGAGGAAGGGGGACGCCGAGAGGGCGACCTGGCTCCTCGCCTGCTCGAATCCGAACACGCGGGCATCGAAGCCCGCGTTGTGAGCGCAAAGCCAGTCGTTGCCGGCCCAGTCCGCGAAGCGCTGAATGGCAGAGCTCGTCAGGGGCGCCGAGCGGATGTCCTCGTTGGTGATCCCGTGGATCTCGGTGGCCTCGGGCTCGACCTCGATCGCCGGCGCCACGAGGGTCTCGAAGGAGTCGACCACCTCGCCGCCGACGACCCGCACCGCTCCAATCTCGAGGAGATGGGGAGCTCCGCTGAGGTTGGCGGTCTCCGTGTCGACGACGACGATGGGGCGATCGAGCGGCATGAGCGGTGGTAGCGAGGCAGGCTCGCCCGGCGCCAGGGTGGCGGTCGCGGCGAGGCGGGGACTCTAGTGGCCGGGGCCCGATCTCTCAACGTGCTGATTCGCCGCGTCCTGAGGGGGGTGGTGGGGCCCGTATCGTTTCGCGTTATGGGCGACGGGTCATTCTCGGGCGATCAAGAGCCGATAGACTCCCCGCGATGGACCGCTCGTTTGAACATCACGATGCTCCCTTGCTCCTCTTCGATGGGGAGTGCGGCCTGTGTTCCAGGGCGGTGCAGTTCATCCTCCGACGAGATCGGCGGCGTCGTATGCGGTTTGCTCCTCTTCAGACGGAGCTGGGGCGCGAGGTCATGGCCGTTCGAGGTCTCGATCCGTCCGATCTCACAACGATGGTCCTGCGCACGGAGCGTGGGGAGGTCCTGGTGCGGAGCGACGCAGCGCTCGCGGCGGCCGGCGACCTCACCTGGCCCTGGCGCTGGGCCGCGTCGCTGCGGTGGATCCCGAGGCCGATCCGGGACGCGGTCTACCGGCTCATCGCGCGGTATCGGCACCGGATCTTCCGGCCGCCCGCGAGCTGCTTCATGCCGCAGCCCGAGGACGCTCACCGCTTCCTGGGGTGAGCGTTGCCGTCAGGCCTCGCTTGCGATGGCCTGGAACCCCGGGAGACTCCGGAGCACGTCGAGGTCGGTGTTGCGGGCCAGCTCTCCGAACAGGAAGTAGCCGCGGTCGCGCGCAGCGTGCAGCAGCTCGATCGCGCGGTCGAGGTCATCGGGATCGGCCAACAGGGCGTGGACGCACGCGGCCTGGAAGGAGGTGAACCCGTCCCTCGGCGCCTGCTCGAGGGCAACGCCGATCTCCATCCGAGCTTCCCGGGACCGCCCCAGGCGGGCATAGAGGGTCGCCGTCCGGACCCGGCAATCCGTATCGTCGGGGACCTCCTTGAGGCGCTGGCGGCCGGCGGCGATCCCGCTGTCCGCGATCTCCAGGGCCTCCTCGTAGCGATCCAATCGGACGAGCACGTTGTAGAGGTGGTCGTACGAGGCGACGTGGGACGGGTTGATGCCGATCGCTCGCTGGAGGAGCCCCGTGGCGCTCTTGAAGTTGCCCTCGCGGGCATAGATGGAGCCGAGCAAGCGGTGGGCGAACCACTCGTTCTGATCGTTCTGCATCGCCCGGCGGTATTCCCGTTGGGCGTCTTCAAGGTGACCGGAGAGGTGGTGGGCGAAGCCCAGCGCGGTGTGCGCGAGGGCGTTGTCCCCGTCCAGGGAGAGGGCGCGGTCGATGTTCTCTCTGGCCTCCTCCAGGAACGTGGGGTCCCCGTCCCAGAGCAGGTACTTCCGGACCATCGCCTCGCCGAGAATCCCATAGGCCGACGCGCAGTAGCGGTCCAGCTCGATGGCTCGCCGAAGCAGGCTGGTCGCGGAGATCATGTGCTTGGAGCGGCCCCGGTGCAGCAGGTCCCGGGCCTTGTTGACGACTCGAAGCGCGTCGTCACTCCTGCGGCTGACCGGGCGCGTCGGGGCGGGCCCGGAGGCGCTCAGCCGTGCCCTCAAGGCGCGCATGGCGACCCGGCCGAGCTCATCCTGGAGCGCCCACTCATCGGCGTCGGTGGCGGAGCAGCGGTCGGTGAAGCGCTGGACCTCGCCGTCGCGGCGAGCCTGTGTCTCCAGCACGAGGGTCGCGGTGGAATCCTCGATCGCGAGGGTCGACGCGATCACGAAGTCGAACTCGCTGGCGTCGCCCTGGCCTTCGATCTGGAGCGCCCGGTTTCGCGAGAGCGAGGCGTCGAGGTCCTTGCGGAGCCCGAGGGCGATGGCGGCGACGGACTTCGACGAGCCCTCCTGGGGCTCAATATCCCGCAGGAGTACCCGCCCCTTGAGGGCTGTCGCTCGTCGCTGTCCGGTCCCGGAGAGCGCGCCTTCGACGCGCCGGAGCTCCACCAGCGCCTGCGCGGCATCGGTGAAGCGCTCCGAGGGGTCCGGCGCGAGGCAGCGGATGATGAAGTTCTCCAGGGGCTCAGGGAAGCCCGGCCGGACGTCGGCGGGCCTCCTTCTGGGCGCCCCGTCCAGGATCGCCATACAGACCTCGGGGAAGGAGTCCCCCGGGTAGGGCAGCTGGCCGGTGGTGATGTGATACAGGACGGCGCCGAGGGAGAAGATGTCGCTCCTGGAGTCCAGGTCGTCTCCCCGCACCTGCTCGGGGCTCATGTAGAGCACCGTGCCCACCAGCATCCCGTGCTGGGTGATGCTCGCCTCGTCCGCAGCGCGTGCGATGCCGAAGTCGAGCAGCTTCAGGTTGCCGTCGTCCTGGAGGAGGATGTTGGCCGGCTTGAGGTCGCGGTGGATCAGGCCCCCGTTGTGGACCACCTCGAGCGCGGCGCAGAGCTGGGAGGCGATCCGCAGGCACTCCTCGAAGCCGAGCGACTGGTCCTTGATGATCTTGTCGAGGGTGCGACCCTCGAGGTACTCCATCGCGATGTAGGACGTGCCGTCGAACTGGTCGTAGTCGAAGATCGTCGCGATGTGCGGGTGGTCCAGCTTCGAGGTGTGCTTGGCCTCCCGGTGGAAGCGCTGGTCCGATTCGGGGTCGATCTCGGCGTGGGCTCGCAGGATCTTGAGAGCGACCGTGCGCCCGAGCTTGGTGTCCACCGCCCGATAGACCTCGCTCAGCGGCCCTTCGCCGAGGCGGTCCGTCTCGGGCTCGAATTCGAAGTGGGCGAATCTCATCGGGGTGGGGGTGGGGCGCGGGTCGAGCCCGCCCAGACGATATAGGAACGACGGAGCCTTCCGACTACGGCATTCACCCTGGCCCTAAAGGTCGAGCGAGGAGGCCGGATTCCTGAACAGATGCGGACCGGAAGCGTCAACATTTCGGCCATGTCACCCACAGGAGAGAGTCCCACCCCCCCCCGCGGCCGCGCAGCCGTGCTGGAGCCGTTCGAGCCCTGGGACTTCGAATCCCTGAGGCCACCGAGGAGCCGCTCCGCGGAATACAACGAGAAGCGGCTCGCAGCGCGTCGCCGTCTCGAGGCCATCGCCAAGGCGCTGACCAAGGCTTCCAGCGACGCGGCGAAGCTCGAGGTGAGGACCTCGATCCACAACCCGTTCCCGCCGGTCAACGGGGGCAGCGTGGAGCGGCTCTGGGCCTATCTCTCTCGTCCCAAGGCCCACAAGACCAAGCTCAAGCGGGAGCTCGGCGCTGACCTGGGCAAGGACCTCGATCAGGCGTACCGAAACGGATATCTTTGCGTCGCTCTCGAAGCAGATGCCCTTGAGGTGAGCTTTCGGATCCACCCCGATGCCTGGTTCGATGGGCGCAACCTGACGAGGAGGATCGATAAGGAGGGCCTGAGGCCGCTTCTCTCGCTCCTCAACGAGCTCGAGGGGTTCCGGCTGCAGCTCGCCGATTGGAAGGGCGAGTGGGTCTGCGGCGAGCTCGAGGTCGAGCGGCTCGAGGAGTTCCT
>CAJQPT010000209.1 GCA_905480285.1 uncultured bacterium | reverse complement strand
GCCCGCTGACCCACGAAAGCCTGTCCGCACGGCGCCACCGGCGGCTCAGGTCGCCCAGCGGCGTGATCGAAGCCGCGATCGCCCCAATTCGATCCGGAACACGGAGGGTCGCGCTGCGGTGAGGGTGCGGCCGGCCTTCGTGGGATCTGAGGCTGGCGGGCGGCGGTACACTTGGGTCCATGCTTGCCTTGATGCTGGCCCTCGTCGTTGGAGACGGTTTCGATGAAGCCGCCCGCCCCTTCATCGAGGCGCACTGTCTTCGCTGCCACGGGGGAGCGTCGACCCAGGGGGATCTCGACCTCTCGACCGCGGATGCGAGCGCCCTGGCTCGGAGCCCGGAGGAGTGGGACTGGCTCCTCGAGCGCGTGGAGCTCGGTGAGATGCCGCCGCCAGGTGAGGCGGCCCCCTCGGCGCAGGAGCGGGAGCGCTTCAGCGCCTGGATGCGGACCCAGCTGGGGGCGTCCGGTGACGTCGTGGGCGACCTCCCAGAGGTTCCGCTCCGCCGCCTGACCGTGGCGGAGTACGCGGCGGCAGCCAGGGACCTCTTCGATGTGTCCATCGACGCCAAGCGCTACCTGCCGGAGGACGCCGTGGGGTTCGGCTTCGACCATGTCTCCGCGGCGCAGTCTCTCTCTGACCTGGACTTCAGGCGCTACCTGGAGGCGGCGGAGGCCGTCGCGGATCGGGCCCTGGCGGCCGACGAGCCGGGCCCTCCTCGGGTCCGTCGGTACGTCCCGTCGGATCTCACGGGCGGTGCGCCGAGGGGGCGCACCTACTGGCTCCATACCCGCGGGGTGGCGGGCGTACTTGCGCCGCTGCCGAGAGCGGGGGAGTACCTCGTTCGCGCGCAGGTGTGGGGGCAGCAGGCGGGGGACGAGGCCTGTGAGATCCGGCTCGTCCTCGGGGATCGCGGGAGGGGACGCGTGGAGGAGGCGCGAGGTCCACGCGCGGAGGCTGCCGAGGTCTTCGAGGCGCGGCTCCGCGTTGACGCGGGGGGTGATGTCCTCGCGGGCGTGGAGTTCCGAAACGACTTCTATCGTCCGGCGAAGGACGGCATGCGCGCGGCCGATCGGAACCTCGCCGTCGACTGGGTGGAGGTGGTCGGGCCGCTGGACAAGGGCGGCTCGACGCGCCTCTGGACGCGCTGCTCCGAGCGCCTCGCGGAGGCCGATGACCCCGAGGAGGCCCTCGAGTCGCTGGTCGCGTCCCTGGCGGCGAACACCTGGCGGGTGGCGGCGGTCGAATCCGGGGACGTCAGGCGGCTCCTGAGCCTCTCCGATCAGGACGACGAGCCCCGAGCTCGGCTGCGGGCGGCGCTGGTCGGGCTGCTCGTGAGCCCCCGCTTCCTCTTCAAGCCCGAGGTCGGGACGGGGGAGGTGGACGCACGGCGGAGTCGGCGCCTCAGCGGACACGAGCTGGCCACGCGGCTCGCGGGGTTCCTCTGGAACGGGGTGCCGGACCGCGGGCTCCTCGAGGTCGCGCGGACGGGCGGCCTGAACACCGAGGATGGGGTCCTCCTTGTTGCCGAGGAGATGATCGCGGATGAGCGGGCGGACGCGCTCGTGCGGAGCTTCGGAGAGCAGTGGCTTCAGCTGCGTGTCCTGGCGACGAAGCGTCCGGATCGGCGCGCCTTCCCCGGATTCTCGACCCGGCTCCTCCGCTCCATGGTCGAGGAGACCGCTCGCGTCCTGCTGCGGTCCTTCAGGGAGGAGCGCAGCCTCTGGGAGCTGGTCGACGGGACGGAGACCGTGGTCGACCTGCGACTCGCGAAGCTCTACGGGCTGGACCGCGAGGATCGGCTGGAGAGCCTCGGAGGCGGGTGGTACGTGTCGGACCTCTCCCGCACGGAGCGCCGCGGCCTGCTCGGGCATGCCAGCGTGCTCTTCGCCACGAGCGAATCCACGCGCTCCTCACCGGTGAAGCGCGGCAAGTGGGTCCTCGATGTCCTGCTGGGAAGCGCGCCGCCGCCGCCTCCCCCTGGAGTCGATGGGCTCGACGAGGCCGCGCCGGGAGAGGAGGGCCTCAGCTTCAAGGAGCGATTTGCCAGGCACCGAGCGGACCCCAACTGCGCCGCTTGCCACGCGCGGATGGACCCCCTGGGGTTCGGGCTGGAGGCGTACACCGCGGTCGGGGCCCTGCGGGCGCCTGGGGATCCGCTCCGCCTGGAGGCCGCCGGAGAGCTCCCGGACGGGCGGACGTTCACCGGACCTGCCGAGCTGGCGGCCGTCCTGCGCTCGGAAGACCGCTTCCTCGAGGCCTTCGTCGAGCGCATGTCCATCTACGGGCTCGGTCGCGCGCTCGAACGCGGCGACCGGGCGCTGGTCGCGCAGATCATCGACGGATTGGATCCTGGACGGCCAACGATGAAGCGTGTCATCCTCGGTGTCGTGGCCTCGGACGAGTTTCAGCGCATCAGCACAGGCGTTCAGACGCCGAGGGCTGCGGAGGTGGATGATGAGTGACCCGAGAACAGACCGGTCGATCGAGGAACTGGAGGGCAGGGGCCCGCGGGTCTCTCGGTCCGGCTTGCCCCGCCGCGCCGTCCTACGAGGGGCGGGGACCCTGGTCGCCCTGCCCTGGCTCGAGGCCATGGCGAGCGCCGGGGCGCCGCTTCGCTCCGCGCCGCGCACCCGTCGCCTGGTGTACGTCTACGCACCGAACGGCGTCCACGTGGGCCAGTGGAGAGAGCCCCTCGGCGGTGGAGAGGAAGGGCGCGCCAGAGGCGCGGCGCCCCTGGGCGAGCTCCCTCCGCTGCTCGCTCCCCTGGGTGGGGTCCGCCAGAACCTGCTCCTGTTGCGCGGCCTCACCCAGGACAAGGCGCGCGCCAACGGCGACGGGCCAGGTGACCACGCGCGCGCCGCGGCCGCCTATCTCACGGGGGTCCAGCCGCTCAAGACCGAGGGCCAGGTGCGCCTTGGAGAGTCCGCCGACCAGCGCGCCGCCCGCCTGATCGGTGAGCGGACGCGGGTCCGCGCCCTCGCTCTCGGGCTGGAGGCGGGTCGACAATCGGGGCAGTGTGATTCCGGTTACGCCTGCGCCTACTCAGGCCACATCTCTTGGCAGTCCTCCACGACGCCTGCGGCGAAGGAGAGCGATCCGCAGCGGGTGTTTGATCGCCTCTTCCGCGGGGGCGATCCCGGGCGAAGCGCCGAGGCCCGCCAGCGGCGTGCCAACGAACGGCGCAGCGTGCTGGACTTCGTACGCGAGGAGTCTCGTCGCCTCGAGCGGCGACTGGGCGCGGAGGATCGGGCCCGCGTGGATGAGTACGAGACGGGCCTTCGGGAGCTCGAGCGCCAGCTGTCGTTCGAAGGGGCCGCTCACGTGGGCGACGTCCCGGACAGCGCGCGACCTGAGCGTGGCCGACCTGGGTTCGCCGAGCAGGCGGACCTGATGGGGTCGCTGATCCGCCTCGCCTTTGAGACCGACGTCACCCGCATCGCGACCCTCATGCTCGGGAATGAGGGCAGCTCAAGGAGGTACCCCGAGGTGGGGGCTCGCGAGGGGCACCACGCCCTGAGCCATCACAAGGGCGACCAGGGAAAGCTGAAGCAGATCGCCGCGATCAACGGCCTTCATATGGAGGCATTCGCGCGCTTTGTGATGGGGCTGGAGGGAGCCAGGGACGGCGGCGGCTCCGTGCTGGATCGCTCGATGGTCGTCTTCGGGAGCGGGATCGCGGACGGGAACCGTCACGACCACCATGACCTTCCCGTGGCCGTCGTCGCGGGCAAGAAGGTTGGGCTCGGCGGGGACCGCTCGGTGTCCTTCAAGCGCAACACGCCCCTGAACAACCTGCACCTGGCCCTGCTGGAGCGGTTGGGGGTCGAGGCCTCGCCCCTGGGCGACAGCACCGGCGTCCTCGCGCTCTCCTGACGCCGCCGGGTCGCGGGAGCCGCGAATCGCTCAAGCCGACCACCGAGGGGGCCGAAGAGTCCTGATGAGGGACCCTCCGCGTAGGCGCTGGGTCCGTTCGTCATGATCCAGAACGCCGGCGGCCCCTTCTCACACGAGCCCGACTCGTTGCTCGCGCCCGTGGGCGACGTGGACGGGCACGGCCCCAGTCTGGACTCGCTCCCTGACCTGGACACGGTGCTCGTGCTGGGCGGCGGCGCGATGCGCGGAATGGCGCACATCGGCGTGCTCCGCGCCCTCGACGACCTCGGGATCAGCGTGGACGCGATCGTCGGCACGAGCATCGGCTCATTGATCGGGGCGCTCTACGCCAGCTCCATGAGCCCCGCCGAGATGGGGGAGGTGCTCCCCGGGCTCGCCAAGGACGACTACTTCCGACTGAACTTCGCCAAGTTCCTCAGCCGCGGCATTCGCGCGCCGAGCATGTACAGCGGCGAGACCTTCCGGAAGAGCCTGGAGCGGCTGATCCCCTCGCGGAACTTCGACGAGCTGAACCTGCCCTTCTTCTGTAACTCGGTCTGTCTGGAGACCGGCGGCCCGGTCTTCTTCGGGACGCGCGGCTTCCGTGATATCCCGCTCATTCAGGCGATCTACGGCTCCTGTGCCCTACCTGGCGTCTTCGAGCCCCTGTCCTGGAAGGGCCGCCACTTCATGGATGGCGGCATCACGGACGCCCTCCCACTGCGTTTCGCGAAGCTCCTCAAGCCGCGCCGGATCATCGCTATTGACCTCACCGTCAAGCCGAGCCACAAGGTGCCGAACTACCGCTCTCATGCGGTCTCGACTCTCTTCCGGGCCTTCGACATCGTCGAGAACGTGATCATGGAGCACTCCCTCCATGCCCAGGTCTCGGACGAGGTCTGCCTCGTCCAGCCCAAGATCCGGGACATGGATCGGTTTGACTTTGAGCGGGTCCATGAGCTGGTCGAGGCTGGCTACCGTGAGGCCGTGCGAGCGGTCTCATCCCACCCGACCACCCGCGGCCTGGTGCGGAGCGACCTCCCGGACGGCGTGGCCTGCCCGGTGACCCCGCACGAGTACGTCAGCCTCCGCCTTGACCCTGCCGCGTGCATCGGTTGTGGCATCTGCGAGATGACCTGCGCGACCGGCGGTTTCGAAGCCCGCGGCGACACGGCCGTGGTGAAGAAGCCGTTCAACTACGACTGTACCCGGGATCAGTCGTGCGTCCGGGCCTGCCCAACAGGCGCGATCCGGCTCGGGAACCTCTGAGTCGATGAGCGAGCGGGGGCCCCTCCGCCGCGCCCCGACGGGCTCTCCTCGCGGTGAGTGGTCGGCACCGAACGCGTGCCTCAGGAGCGGGTGGGGAGCCCTCTTCACGGAAGAAAGTTCCGGGTGAGCCGCACCGAATCAGGTGGTGGGGTGGAGGACTTCAACGGCGCCCGCCAACTTCTGCTCAAGGTCTGCCCCGGGAATGACTCGATAAGCGACGTAGAACGGCCCGCGCTCTGTCAGCGGCTGTTCACACCCACCAAGTGTCTCGTTTCCCCGCTCGCGTCCGTCCAGTGGCGCTCAAGACCGTGAATCTCCTCAGCACGCCTGCCGCCGCCGTAGCGGCCCTGTTCAACAAGGTCCGTCTCGCGCTTCTCGCCATCGCCGTTGTTGCGGTGCCCGCCTGCTCTTCCTCGAGCGGCCCGGACGCCGTCACGACCGGCGAGATGGTCCAGAACCTCACCCTCGATCCGGCTGGCCAGACCATCGTCGCTACGCTGCAGGGGCTCGAAGGGACGATCCCTACGGCCTCAATCGAGGCCTCCGGCGGCCAGAGCGCGACCAGCGTGACCCAGTCGGGCGCGACGTTCTCCATCACCTTTGACGAGATCGTCTCCCCGGATCACCAGGTCCGGTTCCTGGGACTCAGTGGCGTGACTGAGGAGTGGCGCCCCGTCACCTCGAGCGACTCACGGGAGACGGCCTTCTCGGTTGTCTCTGCCACGCAGGACACCTCGGACCTCGTGCTGGGGGGGGATACGATCTCCGTTGAGTTCTACGCGGGGCCCAGGGTCATCGAGACCGAGGCCGAGGACATTGCCAACTGGACGCTCTCGGTTGAGGGGACGACTCTCGACCTGGTGGGGTCGAGCATCAGCTTCGATAACGCGACGCAGGTCGCGAGCCTTACCCTGGGCCGCTTCGCGAACCTCCACTCGTCCTTCACGATCAGCTGCAATGCCGCGACCGTCGCGGCGACGTCCGTCTGGAATGTCACCCTGACCGGGGCGGCCACAGGAGACGCGGCGGCTCCAACCGTCTCGACCGTGACCCAGGACCTCAACGCGGTCTCCCCTGGCGATGAGTTCGGCCGGGTCCTGGTCTTTGACTTCAACGAGCCCGTCAGCCCGATCTTCGGCGCGCAGCCCGCCAACTTCACCGTCGTGGATCACGCCCAAGCTCAGGGCGTGACCATGCCGACCAGCGTGGACTTCGAGGCCGGCGACGACTCGCAGCTGCGCGTTACCTTCAGTCGGCCGGTGGTGCCCGGCCTGGACCAGATCGACATTGACGGGCTGGTAGATGCTCACGGCAACCAGATCGTGGCCGTGACCAATTCGATCATCGCCGGCAGCGCTCCCGCCAACTCGTTTACTAGCGTGACGTTCGAGACGGTGGAGGGGGCGGGCAACGACCGCATGATCGCCAGCACGTCCCAGGCGCTGGACCCGGACACCGCGGCAGACGCGGCTCTCTGGGCGCTCACGGTCGGCGGTGGCGTCGGGGTCGTGGATCTCACGGCCCAGACGCTCAGCTACGACCTCCTGAGCCGTACCTTAACGGTCGACCTGGTCTTCGACGTCCCGAACGGGACGACCGGCGACCTGGTCGCCTCAGGCGTCATTGAGGTGGACGGTGAGGCCTTCTCCGTCGCCGCAGCTCAGGCGCTCGCCGCCGGTGACTCGAGCTCACCCGGGGTCTCCTCGCTCACGCAGAACCGGATCACGGACAGTTCCGGCAAGACGGTGGACGTGACCTTCACCGAGGACCTCGATCCCACGACCGCGCAAGACCCTGCCAACTACACCTTCGCTCCTGCTCTGACGGTGAACTCGGCCACCTTGATGGCCGGCAATCTCGTGCGGCTGCAAACGGACGACGTGGCCCTGCCGGGGGACTACACCCTCAGCCTGGCGCAGGTCGTGTCTGATCCGGCAGGTAACGACCTCGGCGCGCCCTTCGGACCCGCAGCGTTCCCCTCGACGGACGTCGCGGCGCCCTCCGCGATCGCCGCGTCGGGCACGGCGGTCGAAGGAGCTGAGAACGACCAGATCTCTGTCCTCTTCGACGATGTCATGGTTGCAGCCGAGGTGCAGAATCTGAGCAACTGGACCCTCGAGTCGCCGATCGGCACCCCGGTCAACCTGGCTGGCTCGTCGGTCACCTACACTGCGGTGAGCTCTGCCGAGCTCAGCATCGCCACGCTCGTGCTCGACGCGCCCGGCGCGGCTGCGCTGGTCCGATCCTACGACCTGCAGGTCGACTTCAGCGGCATGCGTGACCTCGGAGGCAACTCTGTCCTGGGGACCCCCGTCGCCGCGACCGTGGTCGGTGAGGCCAATCGGCCGGGGCTGGAGGCTGCCTTCATCAACGCCGGCGTTGGAGACGAGGTCACGCTCCGCTTCTCCGAGCCCATGCGCAGAATCACAGACCTCTTCGACGCCGTCTCGAACCCCGCTGGGGTCAAGTACACCGTGACGGACGCGGTCAGTGGGTCTCCGCTGACGCCGGTCTCTGTCACGGAGGTGGACGGCGGCCTCGGGGCGGTCCTGTCCTTCGGTACGGTGATCGATCCGGCGTCCACGGTCGACGTTGTCGGGCTGGTGGACCTCGCGGGGAACGTCCTCTTCCCGGTCCTCGCGTCGGCCCTCGAGGCCGAGGTCACCGACGTCCCGGCGATCAGCTCGGTGACCTTCCTGGCGGTCGAGGGCAGCGACAATGACCAGATCAGCGTGACCTTCAATCAGCCCATGTCGGCCTGGGGAATCACCTCCGCGGAGAGCTACAGCTGCGCGGATTCCACGCCGGCTCCGGTCGCGCTGACGGACGCGGCCTTCAGCTTCGACGGCGTGGACACGGTCACGATCAGCCTCGCTGCCGCGAGCAACGTGGACCTGCAGAGCGCCCTGACCTATACGCTCACCCTGGAGACGTCGCCGACCCGGCCCCTGCGGACCAAGTATGGGGTGGCGCTGCCCATCTCCTCGTCCTCGCCGGCGACGGCCGTGACGGGGGACGTCACCGTGGGTCCGTCCCCGACAACCAGCCTGGCCATTGTTGACCCGAGCTCCACGGAGAATGCCTTCGTGATCTTCAGCGAGAGTGTCAACGCCACGGAGGCCGTGAACGTCCTGAACTACACCTATGACGGGGGTACGGCCGCCACCTCAGCGGTGCTGGTCGATCCCCGGGTGGTCCAGGTGACCTTCACCGGGGCCACGGTCGCGCCAGCGGGCGTGGTTGATGTGCTTGCCAGCGTGGTTGACACCGCGGGCAACGCCTCCGCCGGCTTGCTGAGCCTGGCGGTGACGTCCGACTCGACCGCTCCGACGATCACCTCTTCGACCGCCGTGATCGCCCCTGGGTTTGGCGGGGACTACGTGGACGTGGCGTTCAATGAGGCGCTCGACCCCGCGACCGCCTCGGTGAGCGCGAACTATGCCCTGACCGTCGGCGGCGAGACGCTGCGCCTCCTGGGCGTGATCCACGACAGCGAAGCGAACTCGATTCGCCTGCTGGTCGAGGACATGCCGGAGGGCAGCACCGTCGTCACGACCGTGCAGAACGTCGCGGACTTCGCGGGTAACGCCCTGGCCCTGCCGGTCGCCACACCCGCGGTCGCGGGCGGGGACGTCACGATCCCTGCGCTCGGCGGTGGGGTGATCAACCTCTGGTGGGATGCCGCCGGGACGACGGTCGACCTGCGCTTCTCCGAGGACATCGACTACGCCTTCCCCGAGGTCCTGGCGAACTGGAGCACCTCAGGGACCGCCACCGTCACGGCGGCCGAGGCGATCGGGCTCGACCACGTGCGGCTGACGCTCTCGGCGCCGCTCGCTGTGGGCGAGACGCTGGATCTTCAGGCGGGCCTCGCTGACTCCGCTGGCAACGTGGCGGGCAGCCTCTCGATCTCGCCTTCGAACTGATCCCGCGCGTCTGAACTTGCGCCCCATGGGAGGGGGGTCGGAATCATTTTCCGGCCCCCCTCCCTTCGTGGGTGGGGGCGGAGAAGCGGCCTTCGCCGGACATCCGTGATTCCCATACAGATCCCCGTGCAGGTCGCTCGATAACCCTAGTGCCCGCTTCAAGCGGACTCTTCCTGCCAATCATGATTCGAGACGCCAACTTCGAGGATCTCCGACGCTCGGCCAATCGCCGCCGGTTGGTGCACATCGTGATCGGTTCGACGGTCCTGTCCACTCTGCTGACGGTCGGCGTGACTCGGGAAGTGAAGATCTACCGGGAGGTCGGCGCCGTTCACCCCGCTGATGTCCGCGACCTCTCTGCCCTCGAGCAGCGGAATGTGGAGCTGGAGCGTATCGCGAGGACGCATCACTTCTGGACTGGCGCGATCGGGCTGCGGGGCGAGATCTCGGACCTGACTGTCGCGATCGCCGAGCTTCGACGCGCATCAGACGCGCGTGAGGCCGAGTCTCAACGGGAAGAGGAGCGCCTCCGTGAGGAGGCGGAGCTGGAGCGTATGCGCGGCCTTGCGGCCGTGGAGCGGGGCCGGTACTCGGAGGCCTTGAGCCACTTCAAGGCGGCGCGACAGATCTCCGATTCGGTCGGCCCGACGGGGTTCGCCGGCGGTCCGTGGAGTCATCGAGAGCAGGTGATCCTCGATATCCAGGCCCTCGAGCAGTGGGAGGCGGAGCGCCGCTGAGCGAGCAGTCATGGCCCTCTTGAAGAACATCTGGACCCGTGTATCGGGTTACGCCCTGGATCGTGCATCGACTCCTGAGGCGGCCGCGCGTCGGGTCCGAAAGCTCGCCGGGGGCGGGGACTACAGCGGCGCCCTGGAGGTCTGCAAGGACGCTCTTGACCGCTTCCCCGAGGACCACAAGCTCCAGCGCTTGTCTCGCGATGTGCGGCTCGCTGAGCGGGACACTCGGCGAAGCTCGCTCATGGCCGAGCTCGAGGCGACCCCCTCGGTGGATGGTTACCGCGAGCTGTGCGACCTGCTGCTGAAGCGGGGCGAGGCCGCCGGTGCGCTCGAATTCGTCGGCCGCTGGCGGCAGGTCGATTCCTCCGGAGAGCCGCTCTACTACGAGGCGGCAGCCTTCGGCGAGCTCTTCTTCGGGAACCACCTGAGCCGAGACGGGCTGCGCGCGTTCCAGCTGGCCGCGGAGGCCGGGAAGATCCGGAGGGATGACCCGCGGCCCTTCCGCCTCCAATTCGAGATCGCGCGCCGCTGTGGTGCCTGGGAAGACGCCCGCATCGCGCTCGCCCGCCTCCTCGACCTGATGCCAGGCAACCGGCTCATCGAGGGGCGCTTTCGCGGCGTGATCGCCAACTGCGCGAACTCACGATCGCTCTCGAAGGCGATCGCGGACGTCGAGCGCACTGGCCGGTTCCTGGATGACGACCTCGACACGGATGGAACCCTCGACCGCGACCTGATCCGCCCGGGCCTGCAAGAGCTCGCTGGGCGGGATGATGTTCACGTGGCGTTCTTCCTGCGCGGCAATACTGCGCTTGTTCAGGGAGCCCAGGGGACGGCGGCTGATCGATCGGCGCGGGCCGTCCGAGATGTCCTGTCCATGACGCGGAGTTCGTCGCGGAAGCTCTTGCTGGGCGTTCCGGTGGAGCTGCGCTGTGAGGGGTCCGGTGGGTCGCTGGTCTTGAAGGCGGGCGATGAAGGCACGGCCGCGGTCTGGGCCGCGCGCAGCCTGACCGAGACATCGAGCCGACTCATGTCCGAGCTTTCGAGCGGATCCGTTGTGGAGAAGGCCGCATGATGAAGGACGTCCTGGATTCGGTGACGAGCCAGCAAGGGGTTCGCCTGGCCGCGATCTTCAGCAACGAGGGCGTGCCCCTCTGCATTCTCGAGGCCGACAGCATCGCTGGCGGTTGGGTTGACATCACCACTGGCTCGACCGTCGCGGTCGACGCCGAGCGCCAGCAGGTGGACGCGGCGTCTATCGTGGCCTTCGCAGCGAGCTGGGTCGAGGACCTCGCCCGGACGAGTGGGGGGGCCGGCTGGGACTTCGAGAAGCGCTTCTCCATGATCGCCACAGAGGGGGCGCTTGTGGTGCAGCTTGGTCCCGGTGCCAATGTCCTCGCGGTGCTTGAGCCCGGTGCGGACCCCCAGAGCGTTCACTTCCCCATGGATGTCGCGGTTGAGCGCCTTCATCGGCTGCTCCGCGAAATGGGCCGATCCGAACAGGAGCAACCGCCCGCGCCGATCGCGGGCGTTCAAACGGAGAGCGAGGGGGCCGCCAGCGCGGCTGGATCCTCGAAGCCGAGCGGAACGGTTCCGCTCGGGCAACTGATGACCAACACCGTCAGTGAGCCGGGCGCGGCCGCTGACGTCCCGACGGCTGGCGCCGTCAACAACGCAACCAACAGATCCTCGGGAGACCACTGAGATGGTTCAGATCAACTTTGCTCAGAAGAGCGTGACGGTGAAGATCGTCTACTACGGCCCCGGCATGTCCGGAAAGACCACCAACCTCGAGATCGTCCATCAGCGGGCGCCCGAGTCCAACAAGGGGGATCTGACCAGCATCTCGACGGACGGCGATCGAACGCTGTTCTTCGACTTCATGCCCCTGGACCTGGGGACGGTGGCGGGGATGCGGACGCAGTTCCAGCTCTACACGGTTCCTGGCCAGGTCTACTACAACTCGACGCGCAAGCTAGTGTTGCAGGGCGTGGACGGTGTCATCTTCATCGCTGACTCCAGCGGCTCGATGATGGATGAGAACCTGGAGTCTCTCCGCAACCTGGAGGAGAACCTCCGGGAGTACGGGAAGGACATCTCCACCATCCCGATGGTGATCCAATACAACAAGCGCGACCTGCCGGACGCGCTCTCTGTCGAGGAGTTGGAGGCCAAGATCAACCGCTACGGCGCCCCCTCGTTCGAGGGCATCGCGAGCTCAGGCCAAGGCGTCTTTCCGACGCTGAAGTCCCTCGCAGCGAGCGTGCTCGACACGATCCATGAGCAGACAGGCGCGGCGAGCGCTGGCCGTCCGGCGACCGCCCCCGCGGCAGTACAGCCCGCCGCAGTGCAGCCCGCCGCAGTGCAGCCCGCGGCCCCGCTTCCGGCGCCCGCGGCCGCCGCGCCTGCCCCGCAGCAGCCACCCGCCGTTCCCGCCTTGGCGGGGCAGGGGCAGCAGGGTGCTGCGGCGCTGGGGACGCCGCCCCAGCCAGCTGGCGCTGCACCGATGATGTCGATGCCGCCCACCGCCCCGGCTCCACAGGCTCCTGCAGCTCAGGCCCCCGCTGCCCAGGCCCCCGCTGCCCCGGCCCAGCCCGCCCAGGCTTCGGCGCCGACCGCCCCGGCGGAGGGGCTGCGCCTCGCGGAAAGTCGTCCTGCATCCGCCGCTCCGGCTCCCATGAGCCCGCCGGCCATGCCCGCCTCACCCCCCGCTTCGGCGATCCCGATGGCTCCGACCCCGCCCCCTGCGTCCTCGCCGCCTCAGGCGCCGGCCGCCAACAGGGGCGCGACGGCTCGGGCCTATGCGCCCACGGTCGCAGGTCAGCCAGGCCCCGGCGCCTCGGTGCCCGGGCCCCGCGCAGGCAGCACGGCGCCTTCCGGACGCCTTCGCCCGCGCGGCGCCTCCACTCGGGCCATGTCGGCGACGCCTCAGCAGTCGGCCAGGAAATCCACGTTCATCACCGCCGCCGTGGTCGTCGTCGCTGTTGCGGCGGGGATCGCGATCGGCGGAGCCGTGTTCAACCTTATCTGAGGGGCTCCATGCGTATCTCGGATGAGAACCTCCGGCAGGGCCGGCTCGTGTTCTACGAGCAGGACGTCTGCCGACTCGACGGGGAGCTCGACGGCTTCCTCGAATTCTCCGGTGCCCGATGCGCGGTCCTGATTGACCGTGAGGGGCACCTGGTGACCCGCCGTGGCGATACCGCTTCTGCCAACCTCGACTCGCTATCGGCGCTCATGGCCGGCAGCTTCGCGGCGACCAAGGAGATCGCTCATCAGCTCGGCGAGGAGAGCTTCAGCACGCTGCTGCACCAGGGCGATCAGCAGAGCATTCAGGTTTCGATCGTGGGAGAGCGGACGCTCTTCTGCGTGGTCTGGGATGAGCGAAGCAACTTCGGCCTCGTTCGGTTCTACGCCCAGGAGACGACGAAGCGGCTCGAGCAGATCTTCAAGGAGATGTCAGATCGCACGGAAAACCCGAGCGTGAGCCTGTCGGACGGATACTCCGACGAGGCGGCAGCTGCGCTCGACGATCTCTTCTGACCCGCACTGCCCCGTCTGATCCGCGCTGGCTCTTCTGATTCGCACGGGCTCCTGATCACTCGAGCGGGTCCCCGCTGCCGAGCTTCGGCTCCGAGTCGGCTTGGTGGATCCTGGAAAGCGCGGTCTCCTGGGCCGAAAGGTCGACCTCAATGAGGGCGCACTCGCGGGACGCGAGCGCGCCCTCTGTCGTTGAATCGCACGCGCGGCGTTGCGGTGACGTGCGCGCAAGCTCCTTTATTTTCAACGCTTGGGGCGGCGTTCTTGGAAATCCACCATTGCGGTCGGAAAACGCTCCGGATTTACGCGGAGATTTGAGACAGGTCACCCATAGACGCGTCGATGGACGCACCGATGTCGTGGTTTCCCCTCGCGCTCGCTTCGAGCGCGAACCATCCCCCCAGGGCCTCACGGTCCAAGGAGAACCACTCAAATGGCAAAGAAGAAAGCCACCCGCAAGAAGGCGACCAAGAAGGCCGCCAAGAAGAAGGTCGCCAAGAAGAAGGTGACCAAGAAGAAGGCCGCCAAGAAGGCGACCAAGAAAAAGGCCACCAAGAAGAAGGCGACCAAGAAGGCCGCCAAGAAGAAGGTGACCAAGAAGAAGGCCACCAAGAAGAAGGCGACCAAGAAGGCCGCCAAGAAGAAGGTGACCAAGAAGAAGGCCGCCAAGAAGAAGGTCGCCAAGAAGAAGGCGACCAAGAAGAAGGCGACCAAGAAGAAGGCCACCAAGAAGGCCGCCAAGAAGAAGGTGACCAAGAAGAAGGCCACCAAGAAGAAGGCGGCCAAGAAGAAGGCCACGCGCCGCCGCTGATCTTCCAGCCCCGGTCCTCACTCGACACGCAACGGCGTCCGGCTGCGCAACTGCGCTTCATCGCCGGGCTCCCGCGAGTTGCCTCGCCCCTCAGGGTCTTCGCTCCACCGCACAGGAGAGCGAGCGTCTGGGGTCGGACAGCAGCGCGCGCTGACGAGAGTGGGCAGGTGGTTCACCCCGCCCGCGCTGCGCGCTGATGGACCCCAGGGACATCACGCCCCGTAGCGAGAAGAGGGGATCGGAGCAAAGACTCAGCGAATGCGCCCCCGCCGGCCGCGGGATCATCTGGTGTGGATGGTCTCACGAATCGGTACCGAACGACGAGGCGGCCCCATCCCTGCAGGGGGTGGGGCCGCCTTTCTCATGGACGGAGTCGACCTCGGCGGCTGATCTGATGCCAGGTCGGGGCGGGCCGCGGACTGTCCCCGGCTCAAGCCCTAGAGTCAGGCCTCTGATTCAGGAAGTTGGACCCTCGGGAAGAGGGCCTCGGGCGTCCCGAGGGCTGCCCCGGCGTCGAGGCCCCGCCAGGTTCCGGCCTGCGGTAGGCCCGGCCAGGGCTGGCTGGCGACCTCGTCGGTCTTGCCGAGCATCTCCCATAGCTGCTGCGCCTTGGTCGGCATGAAGGGCGCCATCCATCGAGCCTGCCAGCTCAGCCACTCGCAGAGGGTGTTGAGGGCGGAGGCCGCCTTCTCCGGGTCTTCCTTGCGGAGCGCCCACGGGGCCATCCTGTCCACGAAGATATTGGCGACCGTGGCGTTGGCCACGACAGCTTCGGCAGCGCGGCGGAAGCGGAATTCTCGTACGTGGGCGGCGGGGTCTTCGATCGGCCCGCACTCCTCCAGGATCAGTCGATCCATCTCCTCGCGGTGCGGGTCATGCAGCGTCGGGATCACGGCATCGAAGTTCTTGGCGATGAACTTCAGGACCCGCGTCGCTAGGTTGCCGATCGTGCCGGCGAGGGATGTGTTGGCGGTCTGGACGAACTGCTCCAGGGAGAACTCCGAGTCCGCCGTCTCCGGCATGGTCGAGCACAGGTAGAACCGCGTCGTGTCCACGTCCCACTCCTTGGCGAACTCCACGACGTCGAAGGCGTTGCCGCCCGAGGTCGAGAACTTGCCGCCCTTGAGGTTGTAGAACTCATTGGCCGGTACCGCGGAGGGGAGGACGTAGCCGTCCTTCACCCCGTGGAGCATTGAGGGGAAGACCAGGCAGTGGAAGGGGATGTTGTCCTTCCCGATGAAGTGCACCAGCTGGGTGTCCTCGCCCTGCCACCAGTCCTTCCACGCCTCAGGGGTTCCTCGCTCCCGCATGAGCTCCTTGGTGAAGCTGACATACCCGATGGGAGCGTCGAACCAGACGTAGAGCACCTTGCCCTCTCCAGCATCGCCGACCTCGGGGGGCAGGCTGACGCCCCAGCTCATGTCCCGCGTGATCGCGCGCTCGGGGACATCCTCGAGGAGGTTCTCAATGAACTTCTCCACGTTGGCCTTCCACTCGTGGTCGCGGATCCAGGCCCCAATCTTCTCGTCTCGAAGTTTGGGGAGGTCCAGATACCAGTGGGTGGTGGTCCGCTGTTCCGGGGTGGAGCCGCAGATCTTGCAGCGCGGGTCCTTGAACTCGAGCGGGTCGATCCAGGTACCGCAGCTCGGGCACTCGTCGCCGCGTGCGCCGTCGGCACCGCACTTGTAGCAGGTCCCCTCCACGTACCGGTCCGCAAGGAACATGTCGTCATGAACGCAGAAGAGCTGCTTGGTCTGCCGCTCCGCCAGGTAGCCGTTCTCCAGCAGTCGAGAGAAGAACTCGCGGGACGAGTCGGCGTGCTCGGGGCACGTGCTCGTCCCGGAGACCACGTCGTAGCGGATGTCCAGCGCGTCGAACGTGGCGCGCATGTTGCCGTTCCAGCGCGCCACGTAGGAGGCGTAGTCCTCGCCCGCCTTCTCCGCCGAGATCGTGATGGCGACCCCGTGATCGTCCGATCCTGAGACGGCGAGCACGTCCTCTCCGCACATTCTGAGGGTGCGGACATAGACGTCCGCGGGCAGGTAAGCGCCGGCGATATGACCGAAGTGAAGCGGCCCGTTGGCGTACAGGAGGGCCGAAGTGACGATGGTGCGGGCCACGGTGCTGCTGGTTGGCGCTAGGGGGGGGCGGGGGGATCAAGACTGCGACACCCGGTCTCGGACGCCCGAAATCGGCGGGCGGGGGAGGGGAGGACGCGGTGCGGAAGACTAAGATCTTCCGCCTCTGAACACCGCCACCGATCCCGCGGTCCGGTTCAGACCCGCTGGATTTCCCATCCAGGCAGACGTTGTCACCCCCAGAACACCCGGGCCCCATTCCGCCCGAACACGCATGGACGCTTACAAGCAGCTGGACTTCTTCGAACTCGACGATCAGTACTCCGAGGACGAGCTGATGGTTCGCGACGCCGTCAAGGGCTGGGTAGGGGAGCGATTCCTGCCCGGCGTGATGGGTCACTTCGAGGCCGGAACCTTCCCCATGGACCTCGTGCCCGAGCTCGCAGAGCTCGGCGTCTTCGGTCCGACCACCCCCGAGGAGTACGGCGGCGCCGGCATGAACAGCGTCGCCTACGGCCTGATCTGCCAGGAGCTTGAGCGCGGCGACTCGGGCCTCCGCAGCTTCTGCTCGGTGCAGGGGTCCCTGGTGATGTGGCCGATCAACGAGTACGGCAGCGAGGAGCAGAAGCGCGAGTACCTGCCCAAGCTCGCTTCTGGCGAGATGATCGGCAGCTTCGGTCTCACCGAGCCGGACTTCGGCTCGAACCCCGGCGGGATGCTGACCACCGCGAGGAAGGAGGGCGATGAGTACGTCCTCAACGGCCGCAAGATGTGGATCACCAACGGCAGCGTCTCACAGATCGCGATCGTCTGGGCGAAGCTCGAGGGACGCGTGCGGGGCTTCATCGTCCCGACGGACCTCCCCGGCTTCAGCGCCCCGGATCACAACCACAAGTGGAGCCTGCGGGCTTCGGTGACGAGCGAGCTCGTCCTCGAGGAAGTGCGCGTCCCCGAGACCGCCATCCTCCCCGGTGTCGACGGTCTCCGCGGGCCGCTCTCCTGCCTGACCCAGGCTCGCTTCGGCATCGCCTGGGGCGCGCTCGGCGCGGCCCACGCGTGCTTCGACGAGACGCTCAACTATCAGAAGGAGCGCATCGTCTTCGACAAGCCGGTCGCCGCTTACCAGATCCCGCAGCAGAAGTTCGCCAACATGGCGACCGACATCACCTGCGGCCAGATGCTGGCGCTGCGCCTCGGCCGCCTCAAGGACGAGGGCCGCTTCACCGCGCCCCAGGTCTCTATGGCCAAGCGGAACAACGTGATGATGGCCCTCGAGACCGCTCGGACGTGCCGGGACATGCTCGGCGCCAACGGCGTGACGCTCGAGTACGGCGTCGGCCGCCACATGCTGAACCTGGAGTCGGTGGTGACCTACGAGGGCACCCACGACATCCACACCCTGGCCATCGGCGCCGAGGTCACGGGCATCATGGCCTACCGTTGACTCAGGCGCGCCCGCCGGGCGCGCCCTGAACGAGGCGAGCCCCCCTCCGCGTATGGCGGAGGGGGGCTCGCCTCGTCTCGGGACCCCCCTGACGGGTGGGAACTCCGGCGGAGATCCCAGCGGTGAGCCTCAGGGCTGCGGGTCGGTGCCGGCCTCGCCCTGGGTGAGCTTCTCGACCACGGGGGTGAGGTCCGAGAGGACCTTGGAGAGCTGCTGCTCCTCGTCTTCCTCGAGGTTGCCGCGGGTCTTCTCCGCGAGCATCCGGAGGTCATCGAGGAGCATCCTGGCGTTGTCCGGGTTGGGGGAGGTCCCGCCGGTGACAGGATTCTCAAGCAGCCCGCACGACATCATGAGCTGGTAGGCCAGCCGGGTCGTGAAGAGCCTGAAGTCCCCGCCGGGGAGGGGGACGTTCTCAGCGGTGCGTTTGGGGTCGGTCATTTGACTTCCTCTAGTGGGCGCCCGCTGTCGTTCGACTTGCGGGGCACCTCCTCTCGCATGCAGTTACGGGCGGCGCCGATGAACCCACGGAAGATGGGCTGCGGCGAGAGCGGCTTGCTCTTGAACTCGGGGTGGAACTGCACCCCGATGAAGAACGGGTGGGAGGGGAGTTCGACGATCTCCACCAGGTCCCGCTCCGGGTTCACGCCGGAGAGGTTCATCTCCGAGCCGTTGAACGCCTCCCGGTATGCGTTGTTGAACTCGAACCGGTGCCGGTGACGCTCGGAGATCGACGCCTCGCCGTACAGCTGGTGGGCGAGGGTCCCCTCCTCCAGCTCACATCCGTAGGCGCCGAGCCTCATCGTTCCGCCCAGGGGGACTCCCTCCTGGTCGTCCATGAGGCTGATGACCGGGTGAGGCGTGGAGCTCGCGAGCTCGATCGTGTTGGCGCCCTCCAGGCCGAGCACGTTGCGGGCGTACTCGATCACCGCGCACTGCATCCCGAGGCAGATCCCGAAGAAGGGGACTCCGTTCTCACGGGCGAAGCGGATGGCCCGCATCTTGCCCTCGAGTCCGCGCTCGCCGAACCCGCCGGGGATCAGCACTCCGTGGACACCTTCCAGTTGGACCTCGGTCTCCTCGGTCGACCCGAGGGTCTCGGCCGAGACCTTGCGCAGGCGCACGTCCACGTCGTGGGAGACGCCAGCGTGGGAGAGGGCCTCATAGATCGACTTGTAGGCGTCGTGTAGCTCGACGTACTTGCCGACCACGGCGATCTCCACGGTCTCATCGATCGCCCGGATCCGTTCGATCATGTCCGACCAATCGCCGAAGGGAGTCTCCTCCTCGAAGGGGAGCTTGAGGCGCTCGCAGACGATGCGATCGAGCTTCGCCTTGGTCAGGTCGATGGGGACCTCATAGATCGAGAAGTCCACGTCCCGCTCCTCGATGACGTACTCCTCGCGGACGTTGCAGAAGAGGCTGATCTTCTGGGCCATGCCGTCCTGCATGGGGACCTCGGTGCGACACACGAGGACGTCGGGCTGGATCCCGATCTCCCGCAGCTTGCCCACCGACTGCTGAGTGGGCTTGGTCTTCAGCTCCCCGGACGCGCGGAGGTAGGGGAGCAGCGTCAGGTGGATGAACATCACGTCGCCGCGAGGCCGCTCGAGCGCGAACTGGCGGATGGCCTCCAGGAAGGGCAGCGACTCGATGTCGCCGACCGTGCCGCCGATCTCGGTGATCGCCACGTCCACGTCACGGTCGGTGACGCCCTCGACGATGGCCTCCTTGAGGGCGTCCGTGATGTGCGGGATCACCTGGACCGTCTTGCCGAGGTAGTCACCGCGGCGCTCCTTCTGGATCACCGAGCTGTAGATCTTGCCGGTGGTGAAGTTGGACGCCTTGGTCAGCCGCGCATGGGTGAAGCGCTCGTAGTGGCCGAGGTCGAGGTCCGTCTCGGCGCCGTCATCGGTGACGTAGACCTCGCCATGCTGGAACGGGCTCATGGTGCCCGGGTCCACGTTGATGTAAGGGTCCAGCTTCTGCATGGAGACCTTGAGCCCGCGGCGCTCAAGGATCATGCCGATGGCGGCAGATGTCAGGCCCTTGCCAAGGCTGGAGACCACGCCCCCGGTGATGAAAATGTGCTTCGGCATCAACGATTCCCCCCGATGTTCCGTCCGTAAGAGGGCTGCTCAAACTGGACGCTTCCTTCCACGCTGTTGTAGCCCTGGTAAGCGTTGTACACCTCAACGTAGAGGCTCATGAATTCGATGAACGCCGAGAGGTCACTCTGCTGGTCCACGTGAGTCGTGCTGCCGTCGACCGTGATCTCGAACGACTTGCCCTTGCCGCCATCCGATCGGCCCACCGCAGCGGCGGGGCCAGGGACGGTCCACTGGTCGAGCCCGCTCTCCTTCAGCGCCTGGAGGAGCCCCGTCATGGCGTCGTCATGGCAGGCCTTCGCGGACGCCTTGGCAGGGTCTCGGTCGAGCTTGGAGTAGTAGCTGAGCCTGCGCTCCTCGTAGTTCGCCCCCTCGTAGCCGAGTTCGGCCAGCATGGAGCTACTGATGAGCGTCATCTCCTTCCCGAACGTGTAGTCCCTGAAGACGACCTTCCCTGCCGTTGAGGTGGAGCTACCAGCGGCGGTCCCGCCGGTGCCCGCGCAGGCGGTGAGAAGGGACAGAGCGCAGGCGAGTGCCAGCGACGCAGCGTGTCGAACGGGCGCAGACATAGAGGGGGGGATTCGAAGGCCGGGGCGGGTTGAAACGCGTCCCTGGGGCGAGAGCGTGACGCTCCGGCAGCCTTTCACGGACCCCCCGAGCGTCCGCGCTGGGCAGGCCGATCCACCGGTTCGGTGCGAGCGGCCCGCTGGGTGGGGGGAGACCCCTCACTCCGTGGACCTCGCAACCCTACTCAGCGGCGAGGCCGCTCTCAAGGCGAACGTCGATTGCCTTGCTCCCAGTCTCGAACGAGCCGATCAGGAGCTCGCCGTGGACGGGCGAGAAGCGCCACCCGTCATCGGAGATCCCCGACCCCGGCGAGACATCATCTCGCTCCGCGTGGACGCCCGCCGGGTCGATGGGCTCGAGGCGACCGGTGATGAGGCGCCGACCCTGGGCATCGGCATCCAGGGTGGCCATGTCGAGCCAGAGGTGGGCCCTGGTGCCGCGCCGGACGGTCTCGAACTCCTCCTGGAGCGACAGTGGCCCCTGATCAGGGGCCAGGAGGAAGCCCTCGGTCCAGGTCGTCCCCTGGGGCCAGCTGCGCACATCCCCCCGGCCCCAGTCTGGCCTCCGGTAGGAGGTATAGCCCCGTCGCCCGCTGGCGTCCGACACGCGCAGCCCAAGGGCATAGGCGCCCCGCACGACCTCGCCGCGCTGGTTGATGTCCACCTCGACCCAGTAGAGGCCGTCGCCGGGGAGTCGGGAGACCCTCAGGTCGTCCAGGCTCATCACCTCGCGCTCCGGCCCGAGGGGGCGCTCGAGGCGCACGGACCCGAGCGTGGACGTCGGCGAGGGCGAGGGACCCTCTCGAACCACGCGGCGGCGCACGCCCTTGGGGACCTGGCGGGTGAACACCACCACCGCGCCCGTCCCGGTGTCAGCGGTGCGATCCCAGAAGGCCGCGGCCACGTGGTACTCCCGGGCGAGCACCTCGACGACCTCCGAAGCCCACGGGGCGTGCAGGAGGGAGGAGTGAATCAGGAGGGCGTCCTGGGCCCGCATCCGGGCGAGGCTGCTCGCCATGGCCTCGGGGTCCAGTCGTACCTTGGCGGCGTCGAGCTGGAACGGGAGCTTCTCCAGCTCCCAGCTGGCCGGCGTCCGAAAGAGCACCGCCCAGTGGTAGCTGGACGCGACCTTCGGGGCGCGCCCATCGGCCGAGATGGGCGCCTGCTCCAGCCACCGCGCCGCGCGCTCGAAGGCCCCAAAGGGTGCGGTGGGGGTCAGGGAGGCGAGGAGCGCGGCTTGCAGCACACCACCGAGCAACAGGATCGCGACCACCGCGGCCCGCAGGCGCGGCGCGGCGGCGGAGGCGCTGCCCGCGAGGACGACGAGCCCGATGCCCATGTATGCCGCGTAGGCCGGCAGCACAGGGAGCCAGATGCGCATGTCCTTGCTGCCCTTGAAGCTCGTGAGTGCTCCGTACGCCAGCGCGATCCCCAGGGGCATGAGGCCAACCAAGGCGGCGCGACTCCCGCCCCGGACGGACCTCAACGCGACTGCGGCGGCGCCCAGACCCACCGCGGGCGCCAGCCAGCGCGCGGAGAACCACTGGAAGTGGTCGAGGTACCAGGTCCGGCCGGCCAGGGCCCTGAAGTCGTCCGTGGATCGGGAGACGTCGTCCAGGGTGACCTCACCGATGGCGTTCGCGCCCTGCTGGTAGAGCCACTGGCCGAGGTCCACGGCGCCGATCTCGTACAGCAGCTGGCCGGACTGGGGGCCAAAGTTGATCAGGAGGTAGGTCCAGAGTCCCACGCCGAACTGCCCGTAGGTCACCCGGTCCAGGACGCACTGGGCCAGCACGAGGGTGGCCAAGGAGGTCATCGCACCGCTGGCCGTCCGCGCGGCAGCCCTGGGCCCACTGGAGAGCGTGCGCCCGACCACCATCGCGACCAGCACCATGAGCACCAGCGGGATGGCCTTGTAGGCGCACATCACGGCGACCCCCAGCCAGGCGCCCGCGGCCCTTCCCCGGCCGCCAGCCCGCCGGCCTCCGCCGGCTTCCTGGGCGGCCCCGGCGGGATCGAACAGCGCTCGCTCCATCCCCAGGGCCAGGGCGGCGCCCGCGGCCACGTCGGTCATGGGGATGGCCATGAACTGCACGAGCGTGGGGGACGCCAGGGCGGCGGCTGCCGCCAGGTTCCCCGCGGCAGGCAGCCTCTCGTTCCGCACCCCGATGGCCCCGGCGATCGCGATGGTCAGCTGCCGCGTGGCGAAGAGCAGGGAGGCGCTGATGAGGAGGTGCACGAATCCCGCGTAGAGCAGCACCCAGGGCCCCTCGGCGACGCCCGCGAGCCCGGCCAGCCAGAGCGCCGGCGCGTGCAGTGCCGTGATGCCGGCTGCGCGGACCTTCTGGGCGTCGAGAAGCTCCTCACCTGCGACCAGGGCGCGGGCTCGCTCGAGGTACTCGACGACATCGGCGAAGAGGGCGCCCTCGACGCGGATCCAGGACCAGGTGCCTAGCAGGGCGGCCACGCCGACGAGCGCGAGGAAGCCGGGATCCCGCCACGCTCCGGCGGCGCCTGACGGTGCCTGCGGCCGCGCGCCGGCGGGGGACCCTTGGTGTGGGGCGCTCATGGGAGCGTGAAGATACCCACTGGGAGATCGATCTCTTCGCGGAAAGGCAGCAGCCGGTACTTGAAACGGGCGCGCCCGATCTCGATTGTGGGGACGCCCCGGTGCTCCGGAGCGTCGCCCGCACATCGACGCCCCGGATGTTCGCCGGGTCCCCCGTGACCGCGGGGAGCTCCGCACACCGTCCACCACACCACACCGTCGGCCCTCGCGCGCCGCCGGCCACGCGCCCTGCTCCAGGGGCGGAGTCTTCTCCGCCCGATCGGCACCGCGCCACCAGAGGGAAGTTCATCCATGGGAAAGACCGAGAAGATCGTGGTCCTCAGCGTCCTCTTCGCCGTCGTCGTCCTCTTTGTCTGGTCGCTTCAGGGGCCCGAGGCCCGCGCGTCTGCTGCTGAAGGTCCCGACCCGGTACCGAGCACGAGCCAGCAGGAGGAGTCAGCCAATGTCTTCCAGCGGGCCACGCCCAAGCCCCGCCCCGTCATCAACCTCGAGGAGCCCGACGACGTCGATCTGACCCTCGGGGGCACCTCGACCGTCGCCCGCGCTGACGATGTCGCGACCCTGGGAGGGGAGGGCCTTCTCAACTCCGCCGTCGTCGTAGAGAACCCGGTAGACCGCAGCGCCGTTGCACTGCAGGCCGGCTGGGACCTCGTCACCGTCCGCGGCCTGGAGCCGACCGTGGACCCGGAGATGATGATCCTCCGCCCCGAAGCCGGGTCGACGTGGACCTCGCTCGCCGCCACCCTCTACGGGGACGAGAGCCGGTCGCGCCTCCTGCGTCACTACAACGAGGGGATGTCGGCCCCCGGTGAGCAGATCCTCGTCCCTGCGGTGGATGACCTCGGGCCTGCGCCGACCTTCCTCAAGGTCGAGGTCCTCGACGGGGAGAGCCTCTGGCTGGTCTCCGAGAGGACCCTCGGCTCGGGTGCCCGGTGGAAGGAGATCTTCGACCTCAACCGGGACCTGATCTCCGACGCGAGC
>CAJQPT010000208.1 GCA_905480285.1 uncultured bacterium | reverse complement strand
CTCACTGCAATCGGCTCTCTGCGCTGGGCTCTCTGCGCTGGGCTCTCTGCGCTGGGCTCACTGCGCTGGGCTCACTGCGCTGGGCTCACTGCGCTGGGCTACTTGTGCTGGGCTCTCTGCGTCGGGACGCGGCGTCCGTTTGCACCGCGCGAGGTTCGACCGCGGCCCGGACTCACGGCCCCGATACCCATCAGGTCGCGGGGTCTATCAGGTCGCAGGGTCCATCAGGTCGCGGGGTCCATCAGGTCGCGGGGTCCCTCAGGTCGCGGGGTCCCTCAGGTCATGGAACCCATCAGGCCTCGTCGGCCACGGGCTCCACACTGGGCTCGTCAGCCCCTTCGCTTGCAGGGGGCTCCACCGCCGAGGCATCCGGCCGGTGGACCGTGAGTTCCTTGACCGGCTCACCGGATTCGTCGAGGTCACCAGGTGCACCTGGAAGGGGCTCCGCGCCGGCCTCCCGGTCACGGGACTTGCCGGTGGACTCGGGGGCAAACTCGTCGATCTCGTCGAGCTCTACCGCCACGAATCGCGACACGCCCTTGACCTGCATCGTGACTCCGTAGAGCGCCTGAGAGGCGGCCATGGTGCCCTTGTTGTGGGTCACCACGATGAACTGGGTCGACTTGCGGAAGCGCTCGAGCATCCCGAGGAAGCGGTCGATGTTCGCGTCGTCCAGCGCCGCGTCCACCTCGTCCAGCACGCAGAAGGGGCTGGGGCGCGCCTCGAAGACGGCGAACAGCAGCGCCAGCGCCGTCATGGTCCGCTGACCACCCGACAGGAGCCCGATGGCGAGCAGCTCGCGACCCGGCGGGCGCGCGACGATCTCCACCCCAGCCTCGAGCACGTCCACCCCCTCCTCGAGGCGGATGTCGGCCTTGCCCCCGCCGAAGAGCAGGCGGAAGATCTGCTGGAAGTTACCGCGGACCTCCTCGAACGTCTCCACGAAGAGGCGGCGGCTCTCCTCGTCGATGGTGCTGATGGTCTCGCGCAGGGCGCGTCGCGCCTCGGCCAGATCCGACGCCTGGGTCTCGAGATGCTCCAGGCGCGAGCCGACCTCTTCGAGCTCGTGCACTGCCTCCACGTTGACCGGCCCGAGACGGTCCAGCTGCGCGCGCACGGCGGCGACCTCCTTCTCGAAGGCCTCGAGCTCGTCGCCCGGCATGATCTCGGCGGCCTCCACCGCGAACGCCTCGCGGAGCGCAGCCTCGTCGATGCCCAGCTCCTCATCCGCCCGGCCGACCACCTCGCGCTGGCCGATCTCGGCCGCCTGGGCCTCCATGCGCTGGTTCGCGAGCGCTTCAGAGCTCCGATCGAGCTCGCCCTGCACGGCCTCGGATTCCCGGCGGATCTCCGTGATGCGCTGGGCGCCGCTGCGCTCGTCCTCACGGAGGCGCTCGAGGCGCTCACCGAGCTCCGTCTGCTGCTCGGTCAGCACGTCGGAGTCGGCATTGATCTTCTCGATGTCCGAGCGACCCTCGTCTGCGCTGGCGCCATAGGTCTGGACCCGGCCCTTGCTCCGGTCGATCTCGGCCGCGGTATCCGTGATGAGTCGATCGAGGTCGCTGATGCGCTGCTCGAGCCCGGAGGACTCCGCCGTGGCAGAGGTCAACTCGACCTGGGCGCGGCCCTCCTCACGCTGAAGGTCCTCCCGTTCGGCTTCGAGCTGGCGACGCCCCTTCTCCATCTGTTCGAGCCGGGCATTCTCCGCCTCGAAGGCCTCGGCTGCTTGCTCCTTACGAGCGGACGCCTCCTGGAGATCCGACTCGACGCGCGCAAGCTCGCCCTGGGCCTTCGCGCGCTCCTCGCCGTGGCTCTCGAGGGCGGACTCAAGGTCCGCCAGGCGCGCGGTGCTCGAGACGACGAGCGACTCCGCCTCGCCGTGGGCCTCGACCGCGGCGTCCCGGGCCTCCGTGGAGGCCGCGAGCTGAGCCTGCAGCTCCGCGACGGCGGCTTCCGACTGCTGGATCTCGGTGTCCTTCTGCTCGATCTCGGCGGCGAGCTTGGCGATGGAGCGCTCGAGCTCCGCTGCGCTGGAGCGCCTCCCCACGAAGCCCTGGCTCAGCTCACGGTGGCCGCCAACGAGGCCCGCGGCGTCCACGAACTCGCCCCGCGGCGTGACAAATCGCCAGCCGGGCTCCCGCCCGACCAGATCGAGCGCGAGGTCGAGGCTGGAGACCACCACCACATCACAGAAGAGCGCGTGGACCAGCGGCCGCATGGACTCGTCGCACTGGACAAGATCCCCGAGTCGGCCCTCGACGCCGGCGCCGAACCGAGCGAAGAGCGCGAAGTCAGAGGGCGGCGGACAGTCCGGAGCGCCGACGCCGGGCGGCACGACCACGCCGACCTGCCCCACCTGCTCTGACTCGCACCAGTCCACGATTCGACGGGCCACGTGGGCGTCCCGTGCCACGAGGGCGTGGGCTCTCTCGCCGAGCACCGCGTCGATGGCGCGCGCCAGGCGTGTGTCTGCGCGGAGCTGGTCCGCGACCAGGCCGAGGAGGTCGTCCTGATGGCAGGGGCCGCCGGCCTCACCGGCCGCCTCCAGGACCCGGCGAGCGCCCCCCGACAGGTCCTCGAGCTCTCGGTCCCGATCCATGAGGGCCTCGACCTTGCTCTGCAGCCCGGCGCGCTCCACCCGGAGGCCAGAGCGCTCGGCGCGCCCCCTCTCAAGGCCTTCGCGCCCTGACCCGAGGTCGGCGCGGACGGTCTCCAGAGAGCGATCCGCGCCCTCGAGCACCGACACCGCCGACTCGAGCGACCCCTGCGCCCCGAGCAACGTCTCCTGGACCTCGCCTGCCTGGGTCTCCGAGCGCTCGAAGCGCTCCGTGACACGGGCGAGCCGCTCGGTCATGGGCGGGATCGCCTCCCGCAGGTGAACGATCTTGTTCTCGCTCGCGGTGCGCTGGTGCAGCGTATCCAGCACCCGCTCGTTCTGCGCCTCGACCTCGACCCGCAGCTGCTTGTACGTCTTCCCGAGCTCCCGGCTCTGGGACGTCAGGCTGGTCGCGCGCTCTTCGGCAGCGCGAGTTCGCTCGCGGAGCGCGTCGATCTCGCCGGTGATCCGAGCGAGCTCTTCTTCTCGCTCGGTGAGCTGGACGCCGAGGGCAGCGGCGCGCTCGGTCTCCTCCTCGGTGCTCGCCGTCCAGGACGCGATGCGCATGGCGAGCTGGCTCTTGCGCTCCTCGAGGGCCCGCAGGTCCCCCGAGATCTGACCGACCTCGGCGCTGACGGTGCCGAGCTCGGCCACCACCGTGCTCCGCTCGGCCTCGCGCTCCTCGATCCCCTCCTCACACTCAGAGCGGCGTTGGCGGAGGCCCTCGACCCCGCCCTCGAGCTCCTCGATGGCCGGCCTCAGGACCTCGAGGCTGCCCTCTGCGGCGAGCAGGCGGTGGGAGAGCAGGCGGGTCCGCCCGGTGGTCCACTCCGCCTTGGCGGTGACGTACTTCTCGGCCTTGGTGGCCTGGATCTTCAGGGACCGCACCCGGCTCCGGAGCTCCCCCATCAGATCGTCCAGCCGCTCCACGTCCTGCTCACAGCGCTTCAGCCGGAGCTCGGTCTCGTGGCGACGCTGGCGGTAACGACTGATGCCAGCGGCCTCCTCGAAGATCGCGCGGCGCTGGGCGGGGTTGGCCGAGAGGACCGCGTCGATGCGGCCCTGCTCCAGCACCGAGTAGCCCCGGCTCCCCAGGCCCGTATCAAAGAGCAGGTCCTTGACGTCCTTGAGGCGCACCCGCTGGCCGTCGATGAGGTACTCCCCCTCGCCGCTGGCGTACAGCCGACGGCTGATGGCGATCTCGGGGCCACGCTCCTCGAGCACCCCCTGATCGTTGTCGAGCACCATGGTGACCTCGGCGGTCCCCATGCCAGGGCGGCTCGCGGACCCCTTGAAGATGACGTCGGTCATCCCCGAGCCCCTCATGGAGGTGGGCCGCGTCTCTCCGAGCACCCAGCGGACGGCGTCCACCACGTTGCTCTTGCCGCAGCCATTCGGGCCGACGATGCCCGTGAGGGTCGTCTGCCCGAAGTCGATGACGGTCCGATCGGCGAACGACTTGAAGCCGAAGAGCTCGAGGCGTTTGAGACGCATGCAGAGAGGTCGTGTGGAGCAGGAGCGGGGGTGCGCGCTGAGAGACTGTCAAATCCCACCCGCAGTCAAAAGAGAGACTTCCCGCCCTCCCTGGATCCGGAATGGGGGCCTGCCCCACGATGGGCTTGAAATTGCCTCCAGAGCTCGAATCGGGGCGTTTCGGCGCCTCCGACCCCTGCGGCATCGGGGCCGGGCGTCGACCTGATTTCTGGGGCCGAGGGGCCCCCGGCGTCCCCGGTCCCAGGGAAGAGTCCCCCAGCGGGTGAGGTCTCGAACAGGGTGGCGAGCCCTCGAGCCCGGCCAGGCCCCTCCTGAACCGCCTGCAGATCCGTCCCTCCGAGTCCGCTCACCAGGCCCCCGTAGGCCTCCACGCGCTCGGCCTCGGGCCGAGGCATGTCCTCGAAGAGGCGGGCCTGGGTGGGCCCCTCACCGGGCGCATCCGCCGCGGCAAAGCGCTCCGCCGCGGGCCGCCGGAACGCCCCCGAGACCTCCACTTGGAGCTCTGCCATCCGCCCCAGCCGCGCCCCCGCGTCCCGCAGGACCCCCAGCACCTGCGCGCCCTGATCCGCCTTGGCGGCCCCGTCCCCGAGGATCCGCAGCGCCTCGTGGAGCCCGACCGGCACCAGCAGATGGACGGCTCTCGAAGCGATGAGCTCCCCGTGACGCTGCCGGGCCTCCCCCTGAAAGCGCGCCAGGGCACCGCTCGCCTCGACCGCTGTGGCCACCCGCTCGAGCAGCAGCTGGAGGAACCGCTCCTCTCGCCACGGGCCCGCCAGCCGGGCGAGTCGCGGCAGGTTGATCGCGACCGCGGAGGCCACGGCCAAGGGCCCTCGCTCCCGGCGGCGGCGGTGGCAGCCCGGCCCCACCCAACGGACCCCCTCTGGCGCCCAGACCGGCACCAGATGTCCAGACCCAAGGAGCGCCTCGGCCGCGGCCAGGGTCTCGGCTCGAACCTCGCCCCGGGGCGCCGCCGCGATGGCGTCCTCGACCTCCGCGAACGTGGCGTGGACCTGGACCGCCGCCCCGCCGTCTGCCGCCGCCCGGCCAAGGCACCGAATGAGGCGCCCCGCGGCGACCCCTCGCTTCCCCCCGAACCGGGCCACCCCGAGCGAGCGGCCCGACGCCTCCGCTGCGGCGCCAAGGCTGCAAAGGAGATCAACCGCCGGGGCCTCGCGCCGCTCGAAGGAGGCACCGCCCGGCTCCATGACGGTGGCCAGCGCCCCCGCGAGGTCCTCGATGAAGAGACCGCGGCCCGCGTCGCGGAGCGCAACACCGACCCGCCGGACCAGGCGAAAGGCGCCGCCGCGCGCCACCGGCTCACCGCCCCCGAGCAGGGCAGCCGAGAGCGACAGGGAGAGGACTCGGTGGGGCGCGCTCGCGCCCATCACGTGAAGATCGCCCCGTCGGTGCGCCTCGGCGCTCTCGGACGAGAGCACGTCCTGAAGCGCCCAGCGCTCGATGAGCGCCTCCCCCGAGACCTCGTCGAACGCCCTGCGCTCCGCTCGATCGCTCCAGGCGCAGGGGCCGGGGACCCGGTCCAGTTGATCCGGCCGGCTCCCATGGAGCGCAGCCGTGAGCTCCCGGCGGGGCAGCCCGACTGCCTCGTGCTGACGGAGGGCGCCCTCGAGACCGGCCTCAAGAAGCGCATGGTTCACGAGCTCGCGCACCAACCCGCCGGTCACGCGTCGGAGGGTGGTGCCGCTCAGGAAGGTCTCCACCCGGGCGGCCACCGCCGTGGCCTGCTCGGCGCCCAGCCCCGCCTCCTCCACGAGCCCGGAGGCCACCCGCCCGGGGTCAAACGGCCGGGATCCGTCTCGGCCCTCGACCACGGGCAGCCGCGCGGCGCCGATCGAGGGCGCGCTGCTCCGACTCTCCCTCAGGACCTCGCGTGCCCGGGCACGCCGGTCCCTCGCAAGAATGAACTCCCGGGCCACATCCGTCTGCCCAAGCTCCACCAGCGCACGCTCCACCATCCCCCCGACCTCGGCGGGATCCACGTGGGCAGGGCGCCGCTCCCCATCGCTGGGGAGCGAGAACCTGACGATGTCCACCACCTCATCCACGAGGGCAGAATCAGCCGTCCCGGCCGCCACGCGCGCGCGCTCGACGCTCTCACGGAGGCGAGCCTCTTCGAAGGGCTCCACCGATCCAGGGAGCCGAGCGGCGGGCTCACCGAATGCAGCCGACGAACCGCGCCAAACCGGCGACGGTCCCATGGCGACCGGGGGCGTCGCGTCCACGCCCTCGGAGCCAAACAGCCCCTCTTCCACGGACATCCGATGCTCCGGTCAGGACCCGTCGCGAGTCTCGGTCTGCGGCTCGGAATCCGGGGGACTGGCGGCCTGCCGATCCCCTGAACGGTCGCCCGGCTGCCCATCGAGAACCGGGTCGTCCAGGCCCTCGACGTCTTCGTCGAGGATGGTCTCCAGCTCGGACATGAACTGCCCCACGTCCTTGAACTCGCGGTACACGCTGGCGAAGCGAACGTAGGCCACCTGGTCGAGCTGGCGCAGCTCGTCCATCACCAGTGAGCCGATGACCGAGCTCGGGACCTCTCGGTCGTACTCACCCTGACACCGCCCCTCGACGCGCATGACCGCCTCCTCGATGTCCGCCATGGACACGGGCAGCTTCTCGCACGCCCGAAGCATCCCGTGGAGGATGCGGTCGCGGTCAAAGCGGACGCGCTCCCCGTTCTTCTTGATCACCCTGAGCGGGCTCTCCTCGATGCGCTCGTACGTGGTGAAGCGCATGAAGCACTCGAGGCACTCGCGGCGCCGCCGGATCACCACGCCATCCGCGGACGTCCGTGAGTCGACCACGCGGTCGTCGTCGGAGGAGCAGCGGGGGCACTTCAAGGGGGAGATCGGGCCGATGGCCCGGGGAACGAGTGGAGCAAGCCCAAAGGGGCGTGTCAACGAGGACCGGCCACCCTCACTTCCCGAGGCAAAACTGGGCGAAGATCCGGTCCAGGAGGTCCTCTGGCGTCGTACGCCCCACGACGCCGTCCAGGGCGTCCGTGGCGCAGCGGAGGTCCTCCGCGACCTGATCCAGGGGGGCTCCGCCCCCCGACTCCCCTCCAAGCAGCCCCTGCCGCGCCATCTGGAGGCCAGCGCGAGCCTCCTCCAGCGACTGCAGGTGCCGCGCCCCAAGGCCCAGCGCCCCCGGATTCCCGGCGGCGTCCTCGTTGGACTCCAGGAGGGCCAGCGCCGCCCGGTCGAGCGCCTCAAGCCCGTCGCCGCTCGCGGCGCTGATCGCGACCCAGGCGTCCGCGCGCTCACGCAGCCCCAACGGAGGCTCCGGCGCCGCCCCCTTGAGGTCCGTCTTGTTCCAGACCAGCAGGACGGGCGCGCCCTCGGCTTCGAGGCTCGGCAGCGCCGCCCCCGCAGCGTCAACCACCGTGACCAGAAGGTCGGCGCTGCTCACCAGACGGGCGGCGTTGGACTCGGCGATCCGGTCAGGGTCGTCCGCGTCCCGCTCATCTGTCTTTCTCTCCGCTGTATCTCTCTCCGCTGTATCTCTTCCCGCTGGGCCCAGCTCATTCGCCGCACCACCTTCGCCGCGCCGCCCCAGCGCAGCAACATCGGAGGCCCCCACGCCGCGAGCTCCGTCGCGATCCACCACGCCGGCGGTATCGACCAGCTCCAGGATGCGATCCGGGCTGAGACGCCACTCCGCATGCTTGGCGTCGCGGGTCGTCCCCGCGAGGTCACTCACGAGCGCTCCGCCGCTCGCCTCTGCCGTCCTGCCAGAAGCAAGGCGGTTGAACAGCGTGCTCTTGCCCGCGTTGGGCGCCCCGGCGAGCACCGCCCTGCCCGCGCGTCCCGTCGCCATCCGGGCGCGCTCCCACCCGAGCGCCGCGTCGAGCCCAGCCGCCACGTCGCTCGCCATGCGCTCGAGCTGCTGGGTTGGGACGTGGCCCGTATCCGCCTCGTCGAAGTCCAGGCTGGCCTCCGTCAGCGAGCGAAGCGCCTCGAGCCCCGCGCGGAGCTCCCCGAGCCGACGCTCGAGCCCGCCCGCCAACAGAGCCGAAGCCGCGCGCCGCTCGCTTCCGGTTCGCGCCTGAACGAGCGCCAGCACACCCTCCGCGCGGGTCAGATCGATTCGACCGTTCTCGAAGGCTCGGCGGGTGAACTCTCCCGGCTCGGCGAGCGTCGCTCCAGCCGAGAGGACACGCTCGAGCGCTCCCTGGGCCAACGCGGGGTGCCCCGGGAGATGGAGCTCGAGGACGTCCTCAGCCGTGAACGAGCGCGGTCCGGGCATCCAAACCGCGAGGCACGGCAGCGCGCCAACCCCGTCGTCGAACAGGGCCTCGTGGGCCCCGCGCCGATCGAGCTTCAGGGGTCGACCGCTCGCGTCGGTGCAGCACTCCGCCCCCAAGCGTGCAGCCCGGGGGCCAGAGACACGCAGCACCGCCCGCCGGCCCGCACCGGCTGACGAGGCGATCGCCGCGATGGTCGAGCTCACCGCTTCTTACGGCCCCCGCCTCCACGGGCCTGCCCACCCTTGCGCTGCGCCTCCTGCTGCGCCACGGCCTGCTTCTGCAGGTTCTCCAGCTTCTCCATCCAGCGCGACTTCTTCTTCGGCTGCTCCGATTCGTCGAGGGGCCAGATCCTGCGGATGACCGTGTACTCCATGATCCCGAACGCGCTGGTCGTGATCATGTAGAGGGAGAGCCCCGCGGCGTAGTTGTAGAGGAAGACGCCGAAGAGGATCGGCATCCACATCATCATCTTCTGCATCTGCCGCGCCTGCTCGTTGTCCGTCGCCGGCTTGGGCACGACCTTCTGCTGCCCGATCCACAGCACGACCATCAAGATCGGCAGGAGGTTGAAGTACTCGATCGGCCCGATGATGGGGACCGGCAGATCGATGCGCATCAGCTGGTCCGGCTGAGACAGGTCCTTGATCCAGCCGAGGAAGGGCTCCTGTCGCAGGTCGAATGAGACGCGCAAGGCGCTGAAGAGCCCGAAGAAGATCGGGATCTGGAAGAAGACCGGGAGACAGCCCCCGATGGGCGGCATGGCGCCCTCCTCCTGGAAGATCCGCGCCTGCTCCTGACGGAGCCGCTTGGGGTCGTCCTCGTACTTCTTCTTGATCGCGTCGATCTTCGGCTGGACGCGCTTCATCTTCGTCGCGTGCCGCGCCATCGACGTCTGCATGCGCCGGTTCAGGGGGAAGAGGAGGCTCCGCACGCAGAGGGTGAGGATGATGATCGCCACGCCCCAGTTGCCCACGACCCCGTGGAGGAAGTTGAGGAAGCCGAGGATCACGCTCGCGACCCCGTCGAAGAAGCCGAGATCCTCGCGCTGCACCTGCTCGACGATCGGCGCGAAGGGATCCTCGGCGCCGAGCCAGCGCGCTGACTTCGGTCCGTAGTAAGCGCTGAATTCGACGGCCGACGAGGCCCCCTGGCTCGCCGTGGTGAGCTCGAGCACGCCCTCGACCATGACGTCCTGGAAGCCCTCATCCATGGCACCGCCGTCCATGACCCAGTCCGGGTCCCAGAGGGCCCCCCAGTTGGCCTCCGAGAGCACCGCTCGCGCTAGGTCGTTGGAGGGACGCGCGAGCATCATGAAGTACTTGTTGTGCGTCCCGAGGAACCCGATCTCCGAGCGACCGCCGGAAACGAGCGCGCCGGTCCGTGGTTGACCTTCGGGATCGAGCAGATGAACGGAGAGCTCGCCCCCGCTCGCCGCGGCCACCGCGTTGGGCTCCTGATAGAAGCTGTCCTGCCCCTCTGCTCTCATCCCGACCGACGTGAGGAACCCGAGCGTCGCCCGCTTCCCGGCCACCGCCGCCGTCGTGCTCTCGACCGCCAAGGCGACCTCGAGCTGGAAGGCCTCGGAGGAGTGGCGAATGGTCTTCACCAGGGTCAGCCCGCCCGCGTCACGGTGAGTGAACTCCACCCCATCATCCAGCAGACGGTGCTCCCAGTGGACGGTGGTGAGATCGGAGACCAGCAGCTCTCGGGCCGAGATCTGCGGCCGGACCATGAACGTCTGGAGGGTCTGCTCATGCGTCACCGCGGGCTGCACCACGGCGACCTGATTCTCCCGCTCCTGGCGCTGCTCGTCGCTCAACCCCTCCGCGATGAAGAAGTCCGCCAGGCGGATCTCCGCCACGCTTCCGCCGAGGCTGTCAAACCTCACGAAGGCGCGCTCGGTCGACCCGGGCGCGCCCAGCTCGATCCAGTCGGACCAGGGCTCCACCGCCGCCGCTTCCTGGAGCTCCGACTCGCCCTCCATCGGGGCGACCTCCTCGGACCCAGCAACAGAACCAGCAGCAGAACCAGCAGTGGACCCATCGGCCTCCCCTACGCTCGCCGCCTCCTCCAGGTCCTGCCCTGAGGACGCCGCCTCCGCTGGAGCCGCGGCACCAGGGACGACATCCGCCGCCCCGCTCGCCTCTCCGGTTGCGACCTCGGCAGCCGTACCCTCGGCGCCCACGTCGGTCGGCGACGGGGGACCTTGGATGGCTTCCCATCCGAAGAGGATGAGGAAGCACAGAACGAGAGCCAGCGGGAGACGCTTCTCCATACCCATGGTGGGAGTGACGTTGGGGTGATCCCCCGAGGGGGACGAAAGGATGGATTGGCCGATCAGCGCCCGTTGGCGAGCCGTTCAGCCAGGAATTCGGGCAGCGCCTCGACGGCGAGGATGGCCGCCGCCGCGCGCTCGTGGTCGTACTTCGCACGCACGAAGGTCACGTTACGTCCGTCGAAGAGGACGTAGGAGAGCCGCGGGTCGCCGTCTCGCGGCTGTCCGACGGAGCCGACGTTGACGATCGCTCGGTTGCTATCGAGATCGCCGAGGTCGTAGGGACCGCACGCGTCCCCCTCGCTCTTGGGCACGAAGTAGGCCCCGTCTTCGAAGAGCACCACCGGCACGTGGCTGTGCCCGATGAAGCAGATGGATCGGCTCATGGCACCGAAGAGAGCCCTCATCTTCTCCCGATCCTTGATGTCCCGAGGGACCACGTACTCCCGCACCGGGTCCCGCGGCGAGCCATGGGCGAACATCGCGATCGAGTCCGTTCCGCTGGCCTCGAGGTCGCCGATGAAGTCCCAGTAGGCGTCAGCGCGACCTGGATCCCGGCTGACCTCCTCCCGCGTCCACTCGATGGCCGCGCGTGCCTTCGGGTTGAAGTCATCGGCGCTGAAGAGCAGGGCCTCCTCGTGATTGCCCTTCAGGCAAAGGCCGGGCTCGAGACCCTCACCTTCGCCGGAGGGCGAGGGGACACAGCGCTGCATCACAGCGTCCAGACACGCGCGAGGCTCGGCGCCGTACCCCACCATGTCCCCCAGGCACACGAACCGCTGCACACCTCTCTGCTGAGCGTCAGCCAGGCAGGCCTCGAGCGCCTGCCGGTTGCCGTGCAGGTCGCTGATGATCGCCGTGAGGGGGTACGTCATGGGGGCTCCAGACCAGCGCGCCGCTGAACTGAGGCAGAAGTATCGGGACCCGTCGCCCCCACGGCAACCTCGCGTCCAAGGACCTTCGGCCCTACGCCTCGAAAGACCCTGCCCCCTGGCTCGGCCCGGAGTCAGGCTCCGGCGACCTCCCGAAGGGCGAATCTGATCGCGACCCCGTCCGTGACCCCCTCAGCGATCCCGTGAGGGGGTGGGAGTGCCGGCCCTCCGGCCCGGGCTCCGCCGCGACCCGCTCGTCAGCAGCCTTGCGCCCCACCTGGTCCTCCGCGGGCAAGGTCGCCTGCGGCGCCTCTTCGCCATCCGGCGAGATGATGGAGGCGGTTGGGGCCAGATCCTGAGCGGGGTGGGCAGGGGCGGAGCCGCCAGCCCGCCTCCGGACAACCGTCCAGCGGGGAGTACTCGGGGCCGCCTGTCCCTCGGCGCCCCACTCGTCCTCCCACTGGGCTCCCCCCTCGCCGGCTCGCGAGCCCGCGGCAGCCTGGATCAGGCCATCGCCGGACCGATCGGGGCCGGCGCGGTACACGGGCGGGCCCCCTTCGACGGGCTGAGCGGCCGACGGCCCCGTGAAGCCCCGGGTCAACCTGACGGCGAGGGCGTAGAGCGCCGCACTCACGGCGAAGCCTGCCCAGCCAGGCCATGCTTCACCGAAGACGGATTGAACGGCGAGCGGGGGCGCCACCAACAGCACGACCACCAGCGCGGAATCGACCGGGCTCAAGCCGATCGCCACCAGGCGGTTGCCAAGGTGGGTCCGGTCGCCCTCCCAGAAGGGCGCCCCGCGCGACAGGCGACCGATGACCACACGACCCGCGTCAAGGAGCGGAACAAGGAGCAGCCAGGCCGCCCCGGGCGTCACCGCCACCGCCACGCCGAGCAGGTGAGTCCCCGAGTCGCCGAGCATGGTCATCGGCACCGACTCTCTGAACGTCTTGCGCCGCCGAAACAGGATGTTGAACGGCAGGTAGCCGCCCACCGCGGCCGCCAGCGCGGGCGCCCCCGGTCCGAGCGCGACGCAGCAGGCCGTGCCCGCCATCGCGTCCGCATGATCGAACAGGTTGACCGCGTTCATGGCGACGAGCGCCACCGCTGCGATCGTGAGGAGCTCCACGGCGCTGTGATCCTGGAAGCCTGGACCCGGGGCCATGACCAGGAGCGTCGCCACGGTGATCTGGCCGGCGAGCTTGACGGCGGGACTCAGACCACCCCGCCTCACGTCGTCCACCAGCCCGAGGAGGAACGCCCCTGCCAGCGCGGGCCAGGGCAGGAACAGCGTGGGATCCAGCCGGTCCGCGACGATCATGGCGCCCAGGATCGCGGCGCCTCCGACCACGGGGATGTCCGCCACGCCGGGCTTGCGGTGCTCCAGACCCTCCCTGCCATCGAACCAGCCGAGCGCCGGCGCAGCCAGCACCAGCCCGGCCGTCAACAGGACCGCAACCGTGAAGGCGATGAACGCGATCACGGCCGTGCCTCCGTGGAGATGGCCCCATAGAGGCCCTCGCGCTGGATCACCTCCAACACACCCTCGGGCAACTCTGCGCCCGAGAGGCGCCCTGCCGCGATCTTGCCGCGGAGCTCGGTGGCGCTCCCAGGGAACGGGGGCAGCCGCATGAAGCCAAGGCTCAGCCGCTCCACGAGGTGCGCCGGGAGCCTCCCCTCGAGGGCTGCCAGGTGCCCATCAGGCGTCCCTTCACGCCATGCGACGATGGGCTGCGCGATCGACAGGACCTCCTCGGCCTCCCGCCACCCGGGGAGGCCCGGCAGGTTGTCGCTGCCCAGAATCATGAAGAGCTCGGCGCCCCCGCCGGCGCTCTCCTGGCGGGCCATGTCCCGCAGGGTATCGACCGTGAATGAGGTCCCCGCGCGTCGGAGCTCTGCGTCGGAGACCTCCCATCGCGCATCCCCCGCCGTCGCGCACCTGAGCATCGCAAGTCGGGCACCCCCTGGCGCGAGCGCCTTGCCCAGCTTGTGCGGGGGGGTCGCCGCGGGCATGAAGATCACCCGATCCAGCCCGAAGTGCGCGCATGCCCTGCGGGCCACCTCCAGGTGGCCCTTGTGAACAGGGTCAAAGGACCCTCCAAAGAGGGCGATCCGCGGACTGACGGGCACAGATGAGGGCTGTTGGGTGAGGGCAGGGAGGAGGCGCTGTAACTGGCGTGCCCCTCGACGATAAGGCAAGCAGCGCCCGACGGGGGACGCGGGATAGAGGGCGAGCCCCCATCTTCCCAGTTCGACGCCGTCGCGCGCGGTTTCTGCCCCATGCCTTGGGCCCGATTCTCTGGACTTCCTGGATCACTCCCCCCAAACTGTCGGACCTGGGAAGGCGTGCGTGTCCGCACTGGACGCTGGCCCCGCATTCCTTGCCCTGACTCTCCCGCCCCGGCGCCCGCCAACGGACACCTCGGCGAATCACCCCTGAATTTGCTGCCGCCTCCCGAGGCGGCGCCATTCCAAACGTCCGAACCGGACCCCATGACGATGACGCGCCCCAACGCTCTCGCCTCTGCGAACAACCTCCGCCGCGCTGGCCTCGCCCTCGCCGCTGGTCTCCTCGCCACGTCCTGCGCCTCCAACACGGGCGACAAGATCAACGACCACTGGCGTATCGCGTCGATTCAGCCGCGCGTGGTGCGCGCCGCCACCGGGTACGACCCCTCAGAGGTCGCCACGTACGGCGAGTATCGGAGCAGCCAGTGGAGCGGCTTCGGACTCACGTTCCAGCGGCACATCATGGCCTACAACCCCACCAATCCCTTCCAGGCCGGCCCGACCAAGCC
>CAJQPT010000207.1 GCA_905480285.1 uncultured bacterium | reverse complement strand
TTTTTTTTTCAGTCCGGTGTAAGCTGGGCCAGCTGTGCTGGTGCCTGCTCGTTACTGGCGGTGCGGATGTGCTGTGTCAGGTCCAGCGGAGCTGGTGTGTGCATAGCACATACTACCAGCCTGGGCCAGCTGAGCTGGTGCTTGCTTGTTTACTGGCGGTGCGGATGTGGTGTGTCAGGTCCAGCGGAGCAGGTGTCTGCATTGCACATGTTACCAGCGCAGCTAGTGTGCCTGCCGGCCGAGCAGGTCCTTGCTGCCCACGACATACACTACCCCATCCTTAGCGACATACGGGTAGGAGCCCCAGATCAGATGCGCTGGCACCAGGTGTTTCTTGTCCAGCATGTAGGTATACTTGTTGTCCCCCTCAGGCTGGAGGAGGAGGACGCCAGCAAAGAAACTTTTCCCTTCCCAAGCTTTAAAGAACGCCACAGCGAATCCGGCCTGGAGAGCACCGCCGCTGTGCCACAGGAGCAGGTCATTGGCACGCAGAGTGCCCACGGGGCAGCGGAGCTGCCGTGCACCCTCCGGTGGTTGCGCCGTTAGTTGCATCCCCCCCTGTAGCATCCTCTCCATCCTGAGCTGTTGCCTGAGGACCTTACCATCCTGGGACGGGGCCGCGCCGGCTGCCTGGAGCAAAGCCAGCCAAGCACCGGTGACCGGCTGAGCCGGTGGCTGCAAAGCGAATGCTGCGGTGGTGTCCGGCAAGCTGACTGCGTCCACGAGCGCCGCCACACTCCGCGAGAGCAAGCACTTCGTCAGGCCTTTGAATGAGAAGGCCGCTATGTGCTTGGTGAACTTGTGCAGCCGTTCCGGGGAGAAACAGGACAGGTTAACTTTGAACCTGGCGATGCAGTCCGGCACGTGCATGGTGTAATGCACTTTGGGCTTGCCGCACTTGGGGTACAATTTGAGGAACAAATTGTGGTGCTGGATCACCAGCGTCCTCAAGAGCTCCACCTGTTGGACGGCCGCATCCCCTCTGCGGAGCAGATACAAAATGCGACCCAGCAACTCGAAGCATTGCCTTTCTTCAGGCAGGTGCCCTTCCTGCTTGAGGGTAGTCTCCGCGAAGACTCCGACGACGACTATCTGTTGCAGCACCTCGCTTGCAAACAGTTTTATCGGCTTGCCATCGCGCTTGCGGAGTCGGTCGGCCAAGCGAAGCTTTTTGAAGCCAGAGCACTTCGGCCAGGTGATGACGTCTTGGCCGATTTTGTCGATATAGCTGAGCCATTCTGGTTTGATTTTGGCGATCCGCCTGAGGAATTGGTTCAGCTCGTATTGCCCCACCCCACCGGAAGCTACGATGCAGTGCATCCAGTCCCAAAAGGTCGAATCCGGCTGGTTCGCCATCCCCGCCATGTCCGACAAGAGCAGGCCATCTTTGTCGAAGTGGAGGCCGAGCACCTGCTGCAGTTTTTTGAGCTCTCCGGCCGAGCCGGTGGTTGCCGCCTGGCTGAGCATGCCCAAGTGTCGCTGGAGGCTGTCGGCAGTGTGTGGCTCAAATCTGCTTGGGTCTCCGCAAGCATAATGCACCAGCCTGTGGGTAGCAGGCAGGTCCTTCGCATTTTTGTGCTTCACCACATTTTGGCAACAATGGCAAGGCTTCGTGCCTGAGGCGCCTTTGGAACCGACGATTGCGTTGTGGGCCTTCTCGTCGCCAAGGAAGCAACCGAAAGTCGCTTTCAGGTGCAGTGCTTCGCCAGGGGCCCCCTCCAAGAAGTCCGGCCGACCCGGGCCTCTGCAGAGAGAAATCCCTGACATTTGAAATGTCCATGCCTCGTCGTATGGTCCAGCGGGCATGGAGCTTGGGCCGGCTGAGCCGGTGGAGCCCGCGAAAAAGCTGCGCAAAACTAGGACCATCAGATGGCCGAGGCCACCGGAGATCTTCTTGAGGACAGCGTGGTGCACGAAGCAGAACGGGAACCAGCCGGCACGACCGGTGCGAAACCAATCAGGCCACTCCCTGAAAGTCCAATAGACAGCCATGAACTGGCGGCCCTTGTCTGGGCGGTGAACGTTTCCAGGGGTGGCCTCGTCCGCATAGAGGACGATCCTCCACAGTGGCTGAGCTGCTCCTTCTGTGGCAGAACCGCTCGGCACCGCAGCCGCGGAGCCACCTGCGCTCTGTCGGTAACCTTCCGCGAGAAAGTCGAAGAAGTGCACGGACGCCGCACACAAGTGCCACAGCAGGGCAAAAGGGTGCACAAACTCTTGGTCCACAGGGTGCGTATCCGAACCCACATTGAAGGTTTGGATAACGGTTCCATAGGGCGTTTTCTCTTCCCGGTATGCCTTCCGTTCTTCGAGATTTTTTTTCTCACCCTCGCGCCTGCCGTATACAACAGTGTTTGGCACTGTGCCGGTGTGCGTTTTCCGCCGCTTGTCCGGCTGAGCCGGTTGCGCCGCTGGGCGTTTGCGCCGATACTTGGCTTTCTGCGGCATGGCTGCGATTTCTCCCCAGATGAGCGCACACCCCAAGAAAGAAGCAAAGATGCACAACACGAGCGATATTTGCATGTCTTGCTATCCCACTAGCTAGCAAGTCTTGAGCTGAAAGTTGGCTGCGGATGTAAGAACAGCAGAGCAATGCAAGAACAGCAGCAGCAACAATTCAAGAACAGCAGCAGCAACAATGCAAGACATAACATATGTGTACAAGCATCCATATATACATAAACACATACATGCCTATTCATATACATACACACACATATATTGTACTATGTATGCATTGCACAGAAACGGATCTATGTCTGGTGGCAGCGGCTCCCTTTTTTGCTGGGCGACGTGTGCGGACTCCAAGTCGCACGGTCAACCGGCTCAGCCGGTGGCAGACGCTTTTGTTAGTTTTTAACACATCTGAGCTGACTCAGCAGAGCTGTTTTTTTTTGTTCTTTTTAACACATCTGAGCTGACTCAGCAGAGCTGATTTTTTTTTGGCGGCTGAGCCGCTCATGGCCTTAGAAGACATCTGGGCCTCTTTGTACCTCTGTATATATATATATGTATATATAATATATACATACACATGTATATATGTACACAGGTACAAACAGGCCCAGATGTCTTCTAAGGCCATAAGCAAAAGAAAGCAGCTCTGCTGAGTCAGCTCAGATGTGTTAAGAATAATAAAAAAAAATCAGCTCTGCTGAGGCAGCTCAGATGTGTTAAAAAACTAACAAACAAAAGCGTCTGCCACCGCAGCAGCTGTGCTGAGGCAGCTTGACAGTGCGACTCTAAGACCGCATACCGAGCGACTTGAAAAAAGGTGCAAGCTGCCGCCAGACACAGATCCGTTTCTAGGCAAGGCATACATAGTACAATATATGTGTGTGTATGTATATGAATAGGCATGTATGTGTTTATGTATATATGGATGCTTGTGCACATATCTTATGTCTTGCATTGTTGCTGCTGCTGTTCTTGAATTGTTGCTGCTGCTGTTCTTGCATTGCTCTGCTGTTTTTACATCCGCAGCCAACTTTCAGCTCAAGACTTGCTAGCTAGTGGGATAGCAAGACATGCAAATATCGCTCGTGTTGTGCATCTTTGCTTCTTTCTTGGGGTGTGCGCTCATCTGGGGAGAAATCGCAGCCATGCCGCAG
>CAJQPT010000206.1 GCA_905480285.1 uncultured bacterium | reverse complement strand
GTCCGGGCGCGGGATCATCTCGCTGTGGAGGAACGCCGCGTCCGCGTTCGAGACCGTGACGTCCGCGCGGCGCTCCTCGCCGCCCTCAAGCACGACGCCCTGGGCCGTGCCCCTCTCGATCAAGACCCGCTCGACGGTCTTGCCCATCTCGATCTTGATCCCGTGGCGGCGCATCAGGTCCTCGAGGGCCTGCACGATGGCGCCGGTGCCGCCCATGGCGAAGTGAATGCCCCACTCGCGCTCCACGTGGTGGATGAGGCTGTAGATGCTCGTGGTGTCGAACGGGTTCCCGCCGACCAGCAGCGGCTGGATCGAGAAGGCCCACTGGAGCTTGGGGTGTGAGAGGTACTTCGAGACGAACTGCCAGACGGTCAGGTGGCTCCTGAGCTCCATGAGCTTGGGCACCTGCTTGACCATGGTCCCGAAGCGGTGGAAGGGCTCGTCGGAGAGCTCGGTGAAGCCCACGTCGAAGATGCGCTTGGAGTGCTCGAGGAGCCGCTGGTAGCCGTCCACGTCCTTCGGCTCGATGCGGGCGATCTCGGCCTTGGTGTCCTCGATGGAGCCGCCGTAGTCGAAGTGGGTGCCGTCGGGGTACTGGAACCGGTACCAGGGCGTCAGGGGCACCAGGTTGACGTGGTCCTCGAATCGCTCACCGAACAGCTCGAAGAGCTCCTCGAAGAGGAACGGGGCGGTGACCACAGTGGGCCCCGCGTCGTGCTTGAACCCGTCACGCTCGAAGGTGCGCGCGCGACCACCGAGGCGATCGCCCCGCTCGAGGAGCGTGACCTCGTGCCCCTGGGCCCTGAGGCGCAGGGCCGCCGCGATGCCACCGAGGCCGCCCCCGCAGACGAGTGCGCTCATCTGCGGTCAGATGCGCGCGGCGAAGCGCCGGGCGAGGTCCTGCAGGGGGGCGCCGGCGCTGAAGGGGAGGTCCTCGGCCAGCGCGATGGACTCGTGCAGGAGCTCCAGGGCTCGCTCACGAGCGAGTTCGATACCGCCTGAGGCCGACCGCGCGTTGGTGAGCGACACGTAGTTGAGGCGGCCCTTACCGCCGCCAGCGGCGAGATCGCTCTCCAGATCCTCGAGGTCGTCAGCGATCTGGTAGCCGATGGCGAGCGCGTGGGCGGCGCGGCGGGCCTTGCCCACCGCTTCTTCGCAGCCCACGTAGAGCAGCGCGAGCTCGATGGGGAGCGCGAAGAGGACGCCCGACTTCTCGGCCGCGACCTGCTCGTACTCGCCGAGGGTGATGTTCGATTGGGTGCTGACGGCGAGGTCAGCGGTCTGGCCGTGGATCAGGAGCGAGGTGCGCAGGTGGGTGTGAGCCACAAGCGGGCCAATTCGAGCTCCGTCTGAGAGCGTGGCGAGCGCGCCGTGGGCCGCGGAGAGCAGCAGCGCGCCGGTGCAGAGGGCGACGTCGGCGCCGAACTTGACCCACACGGCGGGGGTCCCTCTTCGTTCGGTGTCGCGGTCCTGAAGGTCGTCAAAGACCAGGGACGAGTTGTGGAGCAGCTCCACGGCGGCGGCGAGGGCCAGGTTGTCGGCCTCGGAAATGCCGAGGGCGCTGCCAGCCTGGAGGGCGAGCTCCGCGCGGGCGCGCTTACCACCTGATTCCAGGTGATAGCGCGCCGCGCGCAGGGCCGCCGACCCTGCCCCACGGGTCGCTCCGCCGGACGGCTCAAGGAAGGACACCAGAGCGTGATCAGAGAGTCCGAGCGGCGTCGCTGCCGTCTCGGTGCCTTCTTCTCGTCGCTGGGTGGTCTTCATTCCTTGAGGTCGTCCTGGAGCGGAGGTGGCCGGGGTGACAGGGACTCGTGGCGATCAGGCGTCGGCCTTATCGGTCTCAGCGACCGCCACGGTCCAGATGATGACGCCGAAGGCGATCTTGTTCACAACGTCAGCGATGTTGTAGACGATGTTCAGCATGTTGTCGGAGCTACCCGGATCAGCGCCGGTGAGGTACCCGAGGAAGTAGCCGATCGGGTAGATGGCCCATCCAATGGTGACGATCGTCCGCATGAGCTTGAAGGCGGACTGGACCGACTCCGGGGCGCTCTCTGCGCTGATCTTGCTGGCCTCGCCAGCGAAGATTTCCCTGAGGATGTACACCCAGCCGAGCATCCCGACGATGAAGCCGGGCCAGGCGCCGATGACACCAGCTTCGCCGAGATAGCCGCCGATGAGCATCACCAGGGTGCCGATCATCAGGCGCCAGAAGACGCCGCCGGGAACCTTCGTGATCGCCGCGAGGATGAGATAGAACTCAACCATCAGCAGCGGCACGGTGATGAGCCAGTCGATGTAGCGGTACACCGTTGGGGTGCTGCCGGTCTCCACCCACACGTCGCGCATGTAGAAGTAGTGGACGGACGCGACGAGCGTGACCAGTCCGGAGACCGTGAGCGAGGTCTTCCACTTGCCCGAGACCCGCTGGATCTCCAGGAAGAAGAAGGCCGTGGCGGCCACGAGGGCCATCGAGATCACCCAGAAGGAGATCCCGACGAAGTCATCCGACTTCAGGACCATGG
>CAJQPT010000205.1 GCA_905480285.1 uncultured bacterium | reverse complement strand
CCCGTGCGGGGGCTTCAACCTCCAGTGGGCCTTCGCCAGCGGCTACCTCGCCGGAACCGGCGCGAGCGCAGCCCAAGGCGTCCCGCAGTGACGGCCCCATAGGCCCGCCGGGGCCAGGCGAGCTGCGGGCGCGCACGGGGGAGCGCAAGGGGGAGCGCAACCTGCGCGCTCCGGCCCCCTCGCGCGCGTGGAGCCGGCGGCTCGCGGCCCGGAGGCCCTCTCGCCAGGGAAATCCGCGGAGGTTCCGCGGAGGTTCCGCCGGGGTCGGGCCGGGTTCGGGCCGGGGTCGGGCACGATCAACGTTGAGCGCCTGGCTCGGATGCGTCAGCACGCCGCGCCCGTTCATGGCGTCAGGGCCCACCGGTCCGGCGTGGAGTCCGCCGCGGCGGTTATCTTCGGCGCCGCTCTCCCCCTGTTCATGAAACACCACCTCACGCATCTGATGATGACAACGCGCTCCGCGGCTCTCCTCCTCGCCCTGCCGTCGGTCTCCTTTGCCTCTGCGGCCCAATCCCCCGACGGCACTAGCGTTGAGGTCTACACCACGGCGATGGACACGGACCTGCGGCTCGCCCTCGAAGAGACCCTTCAGCTGCTCCCGGCCCGCCAGTCGCCGGAGTCTGACACGGCGATCTTCGTGGCCCCCGAGCGCAGCTTCCAGACGCTGCTCGGCCTCGGGGGCGCCATCACGGACGCGAGCGCCGAGGTCTATGCGGAGCTCGATCCGGCCACCCAGCAGAGCTTCATGCGGTCGCTCTTCAGCGAGGAGGAGGGCCTCGGCTACAGCCTGATCCGCACGCCTATCCACAGCTGCGACTTCTCAAGCGCGAGCTACACCTACATCGAAAACGGCGATGAGGAGCTCAGCACCTTCGACGTGGCGCCCGACCGAAGGTTCCGCATCCCCATGATCCGCGAGGCCATCCGCGTGGCGGGCGGCTCGCTGACCACCTGCGCCAGCCCGTGGAGCGCGCCGGCCTTCATGAAGGACAACGGTAACATGCTGCAGGGCGGCAAGCTGTTGCCGCGCTACCGGGCGGCGTGGGCGAACTACTTCACGAGGTTCATCGCTGCCTATGAGGCCGAGGGCATCCCGATCTGGGGGGTCACCGTGCAGAACGAGCCCCTCGCACGGCAGACCTGGGAGTCCATGATCTACACGGCGGAGGAGGAGCGTGACTTCCTCCGCGATCACCTCGGACCGACCATGGAGGCGGCGGGCTACGGCGACCGCAAGATCGTCGTCTGGGATCACAATCGAGACCTGGTCACCCACCGGGCCCACACGATCCTCAGCGACCCCGAGGCGGCCAAGTACGCCTGGGGTGTCGGCTTCCATTGGTACGAGACCTGGGCGGGGGGCGAGCCAATGTTCGGCAACGTCGAGGAGGTCGGCGAGGCCTACCCCGGGGTGAACGTCCTGCTCACCGAGGCCACCGTGGAGGGCTTTGACCCGGCTCGCTACCAGCACTGGCCCAACGCCGAGCGCTATGGCCACGCCATCCTGAACGACCTCAACGCCGGGGCGGTCGGGTGGATCGACTGGAACGTCTTGCTGGATGACACGGGCGGCCCGAACCACGTGGGGAACTTCTGTTTCGCCCCGGTCCACGCCGAGCGTGAAACGGGCGAGCTGATCTACACCCCGACCTACAGCTACATCGGGCACTTCTCGAAGTTCATGCGCCCCGGCGCAGAGCGCGTCAGCGCCGTCAGCACCCGGAGCACCCTGCAGACGACGTCGTTCATGAACCCGGACGGCCGCCTCGCCACGGTGGTCCTCAACCTCTCGGACGCGCCTGTGACCTACCGCTTCTGCGTCGACAGGCATGAGGCTCCGACCACGATCCCGGCGCGCGCCATCCAGACCCTGGTCTACGACACCGAGCAGCCCAGCGGTTGGCAGACGGACTTCTTCGATGACTTCGACACGTTCAGCGAGGCCAACTGGCAAGACCAGATGATCTGGGTGAACAACGAGAAGCAGTGCTACGTGCCGGACAACCAGTACGGCACCCGTGAGGTCAGCAACGGCTCCATCAAGCTCAAGGTCATCAACATCGGTGAGCCGTGCCCCTGTGACAACCTCAGCAAGAAGGGCGAGAAGCACCCCGACACCCAGTACGTCGCCGGCCGCATCTGCTCGAAGAACCGCCAGGAGTTCGTCAAGGGCCGGTGGACCGCCAGGCTCCGCACCTGGGGCAACGGTGAGGCGAGCATGTTCCCCGCCTGGTGGATCCTCGGTGCCCAGAACAACGAGGCGCCGGTGCAGGAGGGCGACGAGACCGTGCCCTGGCCGCTGACGGGCTCCGGCGAGATCGACATCTTCGAGCACCACGGCGACGGCCCCGCGGACCACTTCACCACCGGGGCCATCAAGAACCTCGGCAATGACAAGGGGGACTGGTGGACGCTGCGCACGGACATCGTGGCCAGTCTCGACGAGTACCACGAGTACTCCGTGGAGTGGGCCGGCGCTGACCTGATCTATCGGGTCGACGGCCAGGAGGTGCACCGGAACCCCGGAGAGGGAGACAAGTACCCCGAGGCCATGTTCGCCATCCTCAACTACGCGAAGATCACCGACACCCCCATGAGCGGTGAGTGGGTCATGGAGGTGGACTGGGTCCGCCACGAGTCGTGGGATCCCAGCATCCCGTTCCCCGACCCCAAGGCCCCGGTCGAGCTGGCCCTCGAGGTCGGCGATGACGGCGTCGAGTTGACCTGGTCGCCGGGCTCCTCCGCCCAAGCCACCTACAACGTCTACCGGGCGGAGCTCGCCGGAGAGAGGGGCGTCCGCGTCGCCCGCGGGCTCGCGGCGACCACCTTCAGGGATGACGCGCCGCCCGCAGACCGCGCCCACTTCTACACGGTCACCTCCGTCAGCGGGAGCCTCGAGAGCGGGCGCAGTGACGTCGCTCGGACCCCGGCGCCGGCGGTCGCGCTCCCCGCCCGCCTGGAGGCCGAGTTCTTCTCCCAGATGAAGGGGGCCGAGACCGAGGCCTGCGGTGACGAGGGTGGCGGGCTCAACCTCGGCTTCTTCGACCCGGGCGACACCGTCGACTTCAAGGTCAAGGTGGAGCGAGCCGGGGACTTCAAGCTGACCTACCGGCTGGCCTCCCAGTCGGGGAGTGACGGCTTCACCGTCCTGGTCGACGGCACTCAGGTGGACGCGATCAAGGTGCCGGACACGGGCGAGTGGCAGCTCTACACTACCGTGGAGGGCGCCCTGCTCTCGCTGGAGCCGGGTGAGCACACGATCCGCCTGCTGGCCGTCGGGAACCAGTGGAACCTCAACTGGTTGGAGCTGGGCGACTGAGGGCCAGGCCCGTCCCTGACGCCTTGACCCAACGGAAGGGCGGTGATCGCCCGGCCCGCCCCCCCAGGCGCTAAGCTCTGTTCCATGTCGAAGCGGACTCGGAATCTCTATGCCTGGAAGACCAAGACGGAGGACGGGCGGAAGCGTCAGGTCGAGGCGCAGCTCTTCGGCGCCCAGTGGAAGTTCACCTCGATCTGCGCAGGCGATGAGGAGTGGACCACCCATGACAAGCCGCTGCTCGACGACCTGCAGGACCTCGAGATGAAGGTCTTCAACAAGTACCAGCGAAAGCACAACTCCTGGGACCAGGTGTTGAGCGTGCGCAAGCTCATCGCGCACTTCTACCCCGAGGCCGTCGAGGACGATGACTGACGGCGAGGAAGGGGTGCAGATCCCGCTGGATCAGCTCAGCGACGAGGCACTGAAGGCCATCGTCGCGGAGTTCGTCACCCGCGACGGCACGGAGCACACGGAGGCCTCCCGAAAGGCCGAGCAGGTGACCGCCCTGCTCCGCTCGGGGCATGCCCAGGTCTGGTACGACGCGGGGTCGCGAACCTGCAACATCCTCAACGCCCCCTGACTCGGGCGTCTCCTCCCCCTCCCAAGAACATCCGGCACCCAAGAACACCCGGCGAGGAACCGCCGCCACCCCATGGGACAGAACTTCGAGCGCCATCGGCAGGCCTGGACGCCGAGCGAGATCGCCAAACTTCGACTGTTCGCCGGCAAGGGCATGAGCCTGAAGGCCATCGCGAAGGCTCTGACCCGCAGCGAGGAGTCCGTGAAGAAGAGAGCCAAGGCAGACAAGCTGAAGATCACCAAGGCGCGGTGAGTCCCACGCTGGCGTGTGCCTGAACGCTGCAGGGGCCCGGCAGGGTCCTGGGTCCAGACCTGCCGACCCACCCTCTCGGGCTGATTCGGGGCCATCGTCTCGGTCGGAGGAGATTGCCTGGGCAGGAAATAGGTGTTTCCCCTAGCGTCAGGGGAACACCTCGAATGACCCAGACCTGATCCAGCATGCACAGAGCCCTCCTGTTCGCCACCGTCGCCCTGTCCGTCCCGACCTCCGCCTTGGCGCAGAACGATGACTGCGCTGGTGCCATCGCGCTCACCAACGGCACGGCAACCGCGTTCGATACCACAGGTGCGACCCTGAGCGCCACGCCCTGGCTGTGCGCCAACTCCACGGCGCCAGACCTGTGGTACAGCTACACACCCACAAACTCGGGCGTCAGCCTCACCATCTCCACCTGTGGGTCGAGCTACGACACCGCCCTCGAGGTGTTCGACGGTAGCTGCGCCGCGCTCAACCCCATCAGCTGCAATGACGACGCCTGCGGGCTCCAGAGCACGCTCGTGGTCAGCTCGGTCACCGCTGGGCAAACCTACTTCGTGAGGGTCGGCGGCTTCGGGACCGGATCGGGGTTCGGCACGCTGATCGCCACCGAGGGCGCCCCCCCGGTGACGGGCTGCGTCGTGAATCCTGGGTTCGAGACGGGTGACCTTGGCGGCTGGACCCTCGTGGATCTCGCCGGGCCGTTCCTACCTGCGCAGGTCAATCCGGCCGGTACAAGCCCCGGCTTCGGGCTCTTCCTGAGCGATCCGACCGAGGGAGGTTTCGCCCTCACCCACGGGTTTGACGGTGACATCGGGACCATCACCTTGGCCCAGGCGATTGCGGTGTCCTCCGGGCTCACACCGCTGTCCTTTGACTACCGGGCAGGCTGGGACATGCTGCTCACCGGCCAGGCGACCCTCGACCGGACCTTTGATGTGGTGGTGAGAGACCCGTCAACGGGGGCCTCGCTCCAGACGACGAACATCCTTACGGCCACCGCGAACACCACGCTCCTCGACACAGGACCCCTGACCGGGAGCGTGGACCTCGCCGGCTTCATCGGCCAGACCGTCACCGTGAGCTTCGAGTGGTCCATCCCGGAACCCTTCACCGGCCCGGCCCATTTCCAACTGGACAACATCACATGCCCCGCTGGGGGAGGCTTCGGGCTGAACTTCTGCGGTCCGGCCGTGCCGAATTCGACTGGCCAATCCGGCGTGATGTCCGCGACCGGCAGCATGGCAGCCGCAAGCAACGACCTGACCATCAGCGCGTCGGATCTGCCGGTGAACTCCTTCGCCTTCTTCCTCACGAGCATGGCACAGAACACCGTCGCGCAGCCGGGGGGCAGCCAGGGCGTGCTCTGCCTCGGGGGCGCCATCGGGCGCTACGTCGGACCCGGTCAGATCCTCAACTCCGGTGCCGCTGGATCGGTCTCGCTGGCCCTCGACCTCACCCAGGTGCCCCAGCCCACCGGCTTCGTCTCTGTCCAGCCGGGAGAGACCTGGAACTTCCAGGCGTGGTTCCGGGACGCCGTCGGTGGCTCCGCGACGTCGAACTTCACGGACGGACTCGAGGTCACCTTCAACTGACCTGGCCACTGTCCGGTCGCAATGGAGCGGCCTGAGTATCCATGACGGGCCCCCTCTCGCCGACTGGCGAGGGGGGCCCGCTAGCATGGAGCGCTCCCCACGCCGTCCGCCGATACCATCCGCGTGTTCTTTGGATCGGCCAGGCCACGGCTGCCCATCGCCGTAGCGCTCGCCGCGACCTCGGTCCAAGGTGCGAACCTCCCCCTCACGGCGTCCACTTCACGCACATGACCCCCCTCGCGCTCCCCCTCCTCCTCCTCTCGCTGGCCCTCGCCCCGGGACCCGGGAACGAGGACGTTCAGCCGCCCTCAGCGGCCGCGCGGGCCCGCTTCACCCTCACGGACTTCTACGGGCAGTGCGTGTACGCCGGAGACCTGCCCGTGGTGGCCTCGCCCAGGGTTGAGCCCACCGCTCTGCTGGAGGCGAGGTTCCTGATCACGAAGATGATCGGGCACCGGCCCGAGCTCTTGACGGCCCTCGCGGACAACGACGTGCGCTTCACGGTCATGGCCCATGACGAGTGGACGACCGACGTCCCTGAGCACGCTGACCTGCGACCGGCTCGGTACTGGGACCGGCGCGCGAGGGGCCTCGGGGCCAGCGCGGCGCGGCCCTCGGTGAGCTGCGGCGAGGAGAACCTCCTCGCGTTCCCTGGCGACCCGTACGCGGCGGAGAACATATTGATCCACGAGTTCGCCCACGCCATCCACCTGATGGGGCTCTCCTCCACGGACCCCAGCTTCGGCGCCCGCCTGTCCACGGCCTATCGGTCCGCCATGGACGAGGGGCTCTGGAAGGGAACTTACGCCGCCTCGAACCCGCAGGAGTACTGGGCGGAAGGAGTTCAGAGCTACTTCGACACCAACCGCGAGAATGACCATGACCACGGGAAGGTCGACACCCGCGAGGAGCTCATCCTGCACGACCTCGCTCTGTTCGAGCTCTGCGCCGAGGTCTTCGGGCGCGAAGCGTGGCGCTACGTCCACCCGAGCGAGCGGCTCGGAGAAGGGCACCTCGCGGCGTGGGCCCCCCAGACTGCCCCCACCTTCGCCTGGCCAGCGGACATGCTCGCCGCTTACCAGCGCGAGGAGCGCGAGCGAGCCGTGCGCCAGAAGCCCGGGGAGGACGAGGTGGCCTTCGATCGACGCCGCGCGGAGGCCGGCGGCGTGTCCTCCATGATCGAGCTGGGTTTGCGTCTCCGTGACGGGAGGGGGGTCGAGCGAGACCCCGCCCAGGCGCTCCGGTGGGTTCGCGCCGCCGCGGAAACGGGCGACGCCGAGGCCTTGGACCACCTTGGCTGGGCGCTGGAGACCGGCCTCGCGGGTGAGGTGGATCTACCTGCTGCCGTCCGGTGCTACCGGCGGGCCGCGGCAGGACGCAATGCCCAGGGCCGCTTCAACCTGGGCCGCATGCTCCGCGAGGGACGGGGCGTGCCGGGGCCCGACCCGGTGTTCGCCGCCATGTGGCTCGAGCTCGCCGCGAGGACCAAGCACCCCGCTGCGACGGCGATGCTCAAGGACATGGGCCCCGAGGAGCTCTGCGCCGCCGACCGGGAACGGGCCCGGCGGCTGGCCAGCGCGTGGCGCTGAGGCCTCGCCTCTGACGGCAGGCGCTCAGTCCGCCGGCCGCTGCAGCTGGATTGAGCCGAGGTCCAGGCACCCCCGCAGGGGCGCACGGCCGAGGGTGGCGCCAACCCAGCGGGTGCCGTCGTCCGCGGCCCCCTCGACCTCGAAGTGCGCGCAGCGCCCCGGGGTGAGCGTCGGGCTCCCCCCGGTCCACCACCCCTCGTCCCCCGGCGACCGGTATGCGACCGGGTGAACCTCCCCGTCCGAGCCCTGCTGGGTCACCTTCAGGGAGACGAGGTGGAGCGGGGATCCTGCCCCGTCCACCAGCCGAAACGCCAGGGCGCAAGCCCTCGCCTCGGGCGGGGCGCCATGTCCCACCGCCCCGAGCGACGGCGACACGACCCCCACCTCAAGCCTCGCGTGCGGCGCCTCGGGACCCCGATGGGCTCGGCGCTGTTCCGGCGTCATGAGGAACGTCCACTCAGGCGCCCCGTCCGAGGCTTCCGGGCCAGCTATCAGACCAGTGAACGGGCCAGTCGCCGGGCCAGTCGCCGGGCCAGTCGCCGGGCCAGTCGCCGGGCCCGAAACCAGGCCACTCGACAGGCCACTCGCGAGATTTGAACCTGCGAGCGCATCAACTCGGGAGAGCTGAGCGCCCGCCCCAGGGGCGGGGATGCCGAGGGCGGCGAGATCTAGGCTCGCCAGCGGCAGGTACTGGGCGAGCTCCGCTCCGAGCTCGGCGCCACTCGCAGGGCCGAGGCCGCCAGGCCCCCCAGTCGAGAGGTCGTGCTCGACCCATGCCTCCTTCAGACCCTGGGCTCCATGAAGCCTCTCCATCTGACGGTCCACGAACCGCGACGCGCCGGCCAGGCCGAGGGCGAACACGGCGTACATGAAGATTGGCCCCTTGAAGGGCAGTCGGGGACGGGCGTCCTTGAAGGTCATGACTCCCGTTAGATCGGCCGGCCCGACCGCGCTCGCTGAGAAGATCTTGCGTCCACAGCCACCGATCTCCGATCGGAGCCCCAGGATCGAAACCGGACCAACAAGGAACCCCACACGGTCGACCGGGGCGGAGCGGGTGCCCGCCCGCCTCCCAGGCAGCCGCCTCCGTCGCACCTGTCTCCGCTCAGGATCCGTCGAGTTCACCGAGTGCGACGTCGACCTCGGGCGCCCCGGGCCGCAACGCGCTCGCTCGCTCAAGGGCAGCACGCGCCTCCTCCGTTCGCCCCAGCGAGCCCAGCGCCCGGCCCATGTTGAACCAGGCGTTGAAGTACCCCGGGTCGAGGCGGACCGCGACGCGATAGTGCCCCACAGCATCCTCCAGCCGATCCTCGATGAAGAGCGCGGTGGCGAGGTTGTTCCGGAGCCTCGCGTGATTGGGGAAGATCAGCACGGCGCGTTCGAACTCCACGATGGCCTCCGGCGTGCGGCCGCTTCGGGCCAGGACCTGTCCCAGGTGCAGGCGTGCGATCTGCTCTCCGTCTTCCTTCAGCGCTCGTCGAAAGAGCGCCTCCGCGCGCGCTCCATCCCCGAGCTCCACGAGCGAGATACCGAGCTCACGGAGCGCATCCCCCCGCCCCGGGCTGAGCTCCAGCGCTCGGCTTGCGTGCTGCGCCGCGGTCTGGTGCGGCGTGAGCGCGAACTCTCCGCCCTGCGGCGCCGGGCAGGCTCGCACCGCCACCGCGAGGTTCACCCAGGCCCCCGGATCGCCAGGGCTCCGCTCCACGGCCCGGTTCGCCATCGCCCAGCCAAGCAGCGGTCGCTCCTCCCGCTCGTCCGCCACAAGGGTCATGGAGAGCGTCGCCATCTCGTCGGTCGACTCGAGGCCGTACGCCACCGGGCGGGGCGGCGAGGACGGGTTGTTCGGGTTCGCCGCGGAGTTGTCGTAGGTGTACTCGAAGTCCACGCGGGTGCCCGCTGGGAGCCGCACGGGGACGCTGAAGTGGTAGTCGTCCTGCCAGTCGAAGTCCCAGCGGTCGATCTCGAAGAGAGTGAGGCGCTCGCCCTCGGGGGGCGTCGCCCAGGCCTCCATCTGGGTGCAGAGGTAGTGGGCGTGCGGGTACACCGCGCGCAGCTCCGTCGCCACGGGGAGGACGACGTGGTCCGCTGCCTTGAAGTCCGTCTGACCTGCCGCGATGTCGATGCGTTCGGAGCGCATGACCAGCGCGAAGGGGGTCTCCTCGGGCGGCACGTCGGTGAAGTACAGCCCGATGGACGGCCGCACGCGCTCCGGCTTCCCGGTGGGCGTCAGGTGCAGTTGCAGGACCAGATCGCTCCCTGGCCAGAGCCGCCAGGACCTGCCCTGTCCGTTCCGGCGCGTGGCCTTCCCGGGGGTCCACCCGAGGAAGTGACCGTCCGGCGGCACGGAGAGGCCCATCTCCATCCCCCCAAAGCCCGGCCCAGGCACCGCCGCATCGAGCGCCCTCGCACCCCGCGTCCCGTCCACCTGGAGCACCGCGTGATGAACGCTGGGATTACCGGGGCGGATCTCCACGGCATCCACGAAGCGGAGCGCCCCGGTCTCCACGGGGAGGACCAGGTTCTGGAAGAGGTCTGGACCCGCCGCTGGCAGCTCCAGCCACTCCTCCGCGGTCACGACCAGGTCGGGCTCTCCGAGCTGCCATCCGGAAGGAAAGGTGGGCGGGCTCGGCTCGGCGTCGGAGTCTCCGCGCGGCGCGCCCCCTTCGACCCAGGCCGAGACCCGGTCCACCTCGGCCTGGCTCAGACCCCTCGCGCCGATGAAGTCGCCGTGGCTCGGGAGCCATGGCGGCATGTACCCGCTCGCCGTCACCCGGGCGATCTGCCGCCGCTTGCGCCAGGCGTCATCGAAGGTCAGCAGGCTGAACGGGGCCGGCTGCCCCGGGCGATGGCAGGTCGAGCAGTGCCGGTGAATGATCCCCGCGACCCCTCCCGACCAGGTCACGGCCTCCTCACGGGAGCCGCAACTTCCGAGGAGGACCCCCACCACGACCCAGGTCGCCCAGCGGGAGATCAAGGACCCAGCTCCTCGATCAGGCACCCGACCGCCGGCGCGTCCCCGGGGACCTCTCCGACACCGGTGGCCAGAGCCTCGATCGCGGACCTGAGCTCTTGGCGCGAAGCCTTGGCGCGGCGGGCCCCGAGCGCCGGAGTTCGATCGTCGATCCGCCCCAGGTAGCGCAGCTGCCCCGCGCCGTCGAAGACGGCGGCCTCAGGCGTCACCGTCGCCCCCGCCCGAGCCACGAGCCGGTGGCTGCCATCGAGGATCACCGGCCCCTCCAGACCGTAGGCCCGCGCATGCGCTTCCGCCTCATCAGCGGTCACGCCGGGATCCACCTGCACGAGGAACATCGCCACTCCGAGGTCGCGGCACCGAGCGCCGATGTCCCGGATCTCCGGGGCGTAAGCGTTCGCGATGGGACAGTCCACCGTGACGAAGATCCACACCGTTGCCGGCCCACGGTCTTTGGGCAGAGGCTCGACCCACTCGCCGGCCCTGTTCCCATGAACCACCTCCACGAGTCCAAGAGCGTCCACCTTCCCGCAGCCGCCCAGCCATAGCAGGGCCAAGGGCGGAAACACGCGGGTCACAGTTTGCATCCAACAGGAGAGCCCCATCACCGGGGCATCATAAGCCCCGGGCGCCGTGCCGGATCGGGGGATCGACACCAGGTGCGACGGCCTGGTCAGGCTAGCACTCGCGACACCGGGGTTTCCCGCCAAAGAGCGCAGATCGCCACCCTCTCGCGCGATGGACGGCCCCGAGCAAGAGGTTCAGGAGGGCGCCATCCAAGAAGCGCGGGATGGCGAGCTCGATTGAATGGCGGCGCTTTGCAATCACGAAGGCATCATGCGACGTTAGCGGGATGACCGGGCAGCCGCCGCGCACGCTCCTTGTGGGCTTCCACAACGATCTCAACCAGTGCGCGGTCGATGTCGCCCTGGACAAGCTCCAGGCAGCGGGGACGCCCGTCCCCTTTGTGGCCCTCTGCTCCAAGTCTAACTTCCTCGACGATCGCGCCGACGTCTTCCTCCCGGACGTCCACGGCTTCAGGGATCTCGACTGGCAGGCCTCGCGTGCCTGGCCGGTGCCCAGCGCCGCACTTTGGAGGAGCCTCCAGCCGGCCGAAGCCGTCGCCATGAAGATCATGGACCGCACCTGGCGGGTCTCGCGAGCCGGCCGCGGACATGAGACTCGCAAGAAGGCCTGGCTTCAGTGGGCGTCGTACGCCCACGGGTTCCTCTCACATCACCGCATCGAGAGAGTCCTCCACTGCAACGTGCCGCACTTCGCCTTTCAGTACGCGCTCTTCCACGTCGCGCGCGCCATGGGCATCGAGACCCGGTTCCTGATGCAGCTACAGGTGCGCGATACCTTCATCGTGGCCAAGTCTGTCGAACAGCCGCACGAGGCAACCGCCGCCCGCCTTGCCTCGCCGGAGCCGCTCCCACCGCTCGCCGCGCGGATGGAAGATGAGCTGGCCCGCCGGGTGGCCCGCACCCGCCCGTTTTACATGAACAGCCAAGGGGTCCCCTGGCACGCCCGTCTCCACACCTGGCAGAAGCGCTTCTTCCGGAGCAGACTCCGGTCTCTCCCCGCGGCGCTGGCCTACCAGGCCGCGCGCCGCAGGAGCGGCAGGATGCCAGAGCAGAACAGGCCCTACGTCTACCTGCCCCTTCACCTGCAGCCTGAAGCCACGACCCTCCCGCTGGGCGGGGTCTACCAGGATCAGTCCATCGTGATCGAGACCCTGGTCCGGGCGCTGCCGGAAGGTTGGCTGCTGGTCATCAAGGAGAACCCAAAGCAACGCTTTGACAAGCGCCGGCCTCACTTCTATCAGTCGCTGTCCGCACACGACTCCGTGCGCCTGGTCAGCCGCGACGAGGACAGCTTCTCCCTCAGCCTCGGCGCGGAGGCTGTGGCCACCGTCACGGGGACAGCGGGATGGGAGGCGCTTTGCCACGGTCGGCCCGCCCTGCTGTTCGGTCCTGGGTTCTACGAGAGCGCTGCGGGTGCCACCCGTATTCGGTCCGTCGAGAACGCCCGAGAGGCGCTGAGTTCGATCCAGCGCGGCGACGCCCAGCAGCCGACGCACGAGACCTGCGGTGCCTTCCTGGCCGGCCTCCAGGACGTCTCCTACGAGGGCGTCTGCGACTCGCTCTACCTCAGGGATTCACTCGCAGGACGTGAGCGCTCCGTCCACGCCTGCGGTGAGGCGATAGTCGCGGCGCTGATCGATGGGCCCATACCTGGGGGGGAATGCGATGCCTGATGCTCCCGCGACTCTCTTCTTCGGCTTCCGGCGACCTCTCAATCAGGCAGCCCTGAAGCAAGCCCTGGCGACGTGTCGTCCGGTCAGGGTCGGGCTTGTGTCCCGCAGCAACTTCCTCGGCCCTCTGACGGACGAGTTTCTCTCGGCCCGGAACGGGTTCAGGGCCTGCACTTATCGCGCCAATCCATACGCGCACTTCCCGGGTGGGCACCTCCTCGAGCAGCTCTTGCCCAACGAGGTGACCGCCCTCCGGATGTACGAGCGGATCTTCCGCGGCGCGACCACCGGTCAGTCCTACGACAAGCGCAGGACCCTCTACCGTGAGCACGTCGCGTGGGCCTACGGCCTGCTGCGAGAGGGCAATTACCAGCGGCTCATCTTCTCGGAGATCCCGCACCACCCCTTCCCGTACGTCCTCCACTCCGTGGCCAGCGCGATGGGTCTCGAGGTTCTCTTCCTCGCCCAGCTCCAGGCGAAGGAGACCTTCGTGATCGCCGAATCCATCGACGGGCTCTTCGAACCCATTCAGACGGCGTACCGCTCCCTCCTGCGCTCCGCCCAAGAGGGAGCGCCGGCCCTTGCCCCGCACCTCGAGGCCGAGTTCGAGCGGCGAACCGCGGAGCACACGCCCTTCTATATGGGCGTCTCCGACCTCAGCTGGAACAAGCGCCTGTACCAGCGCTCGAAGAAGTTCTTCCGCGGGGATGACCGGCTGCGCTTCCACCGGACCATCCGCCACGGCCTCGCATATCGCCGCGCGCGCAGGCAAGCGCCTCACGCCGGAGAACGCTTCATCTACTTCCCACTGCACCTGCAGCCGGAGGCGACCACCTCACCCATGGGCGGCGTCTACGTGGACCAGAACCTCGCCATCGAGACGCTGGCGCGGGCGCTCCCCGCCGGCTGGAAGGTGGCGGTCAAGGAGAACCCCGCCCAGCGCTTCGCCAAGCGAGAGCGCGGCTTCTACGAGCACCTCGCCAGCATTCCCGCCGTCCATCTGGTCTCCAAGGGGGAGAACACCTTCGACCTCATCGAGCGCTGCGAGGCCGTCGCCACCATCACCGGGACCGCCGGCTGGGAGGCGCTCTTCCGGGGAAAGCCCACCATCACCTTCGGTCGCGCCTTCTACCGCGGCGGACCCGGAGTGATCTCCGTGGACGACCCCGCCGAGCTCGCGAGCCAGCTCCGAGCGATCGAGGATGGGACCTTCGAGAATGCGACCCATGACGACCTCCGGCGCTTCCTCCGGGCGATTCAATCCGCCAGCCACCACGGCATCGTCGATCCCGCCTACCTCCGCGATTCCGATCTGAGCTTCGAGGACTGCGTCGAACGCTACGCGAACACGCTGTCCGAGATCATGGCGCAAGAATGCCCTCGTGCCGCGGCGGCCCACGGTGCGCCTACCCGCTGAGCCGCACGGTGTGCGTTCAATCCGGGTGCCGGAGTCGCTCCTGAAGCCGTCTCACCGCACCGCGAATAGCGCCGGCATCGCCGTAGCGACCCTTTGCCTGGTGCCGGATACGCGCGACCCCGGGCACCGGCACCGGGGACCCCTGGGTGCCGAGGAGCCAGCGAAACGCCGTGTCCTCGTGGCACTTCGCGAACGCCGTTTCCGTGCGCTGATAGGCGGCGATATCCCGGCAGTAGCCGTTGGCCCTGGCCACGTCGCCGTGCGTGATCTGCAGCGGCCCCTTGGCGCGGGTCACGGGGACATCGACAAAGTCGAAGCTTGCCAACACGTCGCGCAGGGCAGGAGCCTCGGCCCCACGAAACGCGTCATCGGTGAGGAGCGACGTGAGACGTTCGGAAGACGGGTAGACCAGGGGGTCCGTCCTGCCCTGCAGAGCTTTTCCGAGGCCATCAAGACAGCCCTCGGGGAAGAGGACGTCGCAGTCCGTGAACCAGATCCAATCCGCGTCCGTGGCGAGCGCCGCGTGGTTCCGACCGATGGACCGACGGAAGAGCTGCTCTGGCGGGAGGCACCGCCAGTTCCAGCGCACCCCGGGAACCTCCTCCCGCGCGGCCAGCGCCAGGAGCTGCACGGTCCTGATGTCCGCTGAGCTGTGGTACACGGTCATGGTCACCTCGACGTCGAGCGGAGGAGCCGCCACAAGGCTGCCGAGCTGACACTCCAATAGGTGGGAGTAGTTCCAGCAGTGGCTCACCAGCTCCAGGGAGAGACGTCCGCTGCGGCTCGCAGCGGACAGCTCCGCCTGCGGCCAACAGCGGCGCAATGGAAGCCACCCCTTGACCGCCTGGCGAACCAGCCAGCCCTGGATCCCGTGAAGCGCTGAGGGAGGAGCGACCTCCGGATTGGGGGACTCAACACCCCCGCGGGCGACTTCGCCGCTCACAGGTGATCCCCCCGCCGCCGCGGACACCGTCGCCCCTCGCTCATCAAGCCAGAAAGTCCTCGTCCTTGGTGGGCGTCGCCGCCCGCACCGCGCGCGCGAGGCGTCGACCGACGAGACCGTCGAGGTGCTTCGGTGCGAGGCCAAACCCTGGCCTGACGCTGCGAACGGCCTCGGGGGTGACCTCGGCCCCGGCCTCAAGGTCGGTGACCCAGTAGAGGGAGCGCCGAAACTGGACGTTGCCCTGCTCGCTCGACTTGCGTCCGTAGTCCACCTTGCCCAGCGCCTCCCAGGCCGTGCGGGCGCCGACGCAGAGCTCCTCGAGCCCCTCCGGCTCCAGGGAGAAAGAGTCGTCTGGCCCGCCGGCGGAACGATCCAGGGTGAAGTGCTTCTCCACCACGCAGGCACCAAGAGCCACCGCGGTGACCGCTGTCGTATTGTCGAGCGTGTGGTCAGAGAGCCCCACC
>CAJQPT010000204.1 GCA_905480285.1 uncultured bacterium | reverse complement strand
CTTCGCGGCGGTCATGCGCTTGACGGCGGCGCCGAGGGACGTGAGGCACACGTCCTCGAGCTTCTTGAACCGCACGCAGGACTTGCCCATGTCGAGCTTCTTGCCGGACTTCGCCCACTGCTTCTCGAAGCGCGCGGCCTCCGCCTCGTCGCCGTAGATGCAGAAGAGGTAGACCGCCATGTGGTTCTTCTGGCTGGCGATGCTCATGAAGGGCAGCGGCTGGTCCGGGCTGCAGTGGTAGCCGTCGGGATAGACCGAGTGCGGGATGAAGTAGCCGATCATCCCGTACTGGATGCCCTCCTTGACCTTGGGGTCGAGGTTGGCCTTGATGACCTTGCGGAGGGCCTGCAGGGCCTTCTTGCGTTCGGGCTCCAGGGCGGCGAGGTACTGGGTCACGGTGGCAGGCTTTTGGCTCATGGGACCAGGGTACGTGCTCGCTGAATGAAGGGAAGGGCTCCGGTCGGGCGCTCGCGGCGCGCATGATGCTGGGCATGCAGAGCACGCCCTCTGAACGAGCATTCCAGGAGAGTTCCCGTGCAGCGTGAAGAGATCGAGCCGGCCCTGAGGGCGGCGCTCGAGGCCTCCCTCGCGTTCCAGGAGGGCCTCGACACGGCGCGGGTGGGCGCTTGCGCGGGGCCCCCGCCGCTGGTGCCCCTGCCGGACTCGGGGGTGGGCGCTGCCAGCGCCCTCGCCGAGCTCGTGCGTCGAGCTGAGGGCCGCGCGGCCGCCAGCGCGGGGCCGCGCTACTTTCACTACGTCGTCGGTGGGGTCACCGGGGCCAGCCTGGCCGCGGACTGGTTTGCGTCGGCCCTTGATCAGGTGGCCTCCTCGTCCACAGGTTCGCCCCTGGCGGTGGACGTGGAGGAGGCGGCCACTCGCTGGCTGGCGGAGCTCTTCGACCTGGATCCCGAGGCCTGGACCGGGGTCTGCACCACGGGGGCCACGACGGCGAGCCTGGTGGGGCTCGGCGCCGCGCGGCAGTGGTGGGGGGAGCGGCTCGGCGTCGACGTGGCCGAGGAGGGGATCGCGGGGCTCCCCCGGCCCGTGGTGCTCACCAGCGGCTTTGTGCACGCCAGCGTGATCAAGTGCCTCGCCATGCTCGGGATCGGGCGGGCGTGCTGCGAGCGGCTCTCCGTGGACAACCGCGGGACCCTCGACGTCGAGGCGCTCGAGCGCCGGCTCGCGTCCATGGGGGACGAGCCGGCCATCGTCGTCGCTACCGCAGGAGAGGTGAACTCGGGGCGCTTCGACCCCCTGGGCGCCGTGGCAGATCGATGCGAGCAATACGGCGCGTGGCTCCACGTGGACGCCGCCTTCGGGCTCTTCGCCCGCGTCGCGCCCGGCGTGGCGGACCTCGCGGACGGGATCGAGCGGGCCGACTCCATCGCGGCGGACGCCCACAAGTGGCTCAATGTGCCCTACGACAGCGGCTTCGCCCTGGTGCGCCAGCGGTCGCTCCTGGCCAAGACGTTCCGCATGGTGGCCGCCTACCTGCCACCGAGCGCCGGTGATGGAGCGCCGCCGCGGGTGCCGGCCAACCTGGGGCCGGAGTGCAGTCGCCGCGCGCGGGCCCTGCCCATCTTCGCGGCGCTGCTGAGCGAGGGGCGGGCGGGGATCCGGGCCATGGTGGAGGGGCACGTTCTTCTCGCGGACCAGCTGCGGGGTCTTGTGGCGGCCGCTCCGGACCTCGAGCTGGTCGACGAGACCCGGCTCAACGTCGTCCCCTTTCGCTTCGCCCCGCGGGGCGTTCGGCGGCGCGATCTGGACCCGCTCAACCGCGCCCTCGGGCAGCGAGTCCTTGAGGACGGCCGGGTCTTTGTGGGGACGACGCGCTACCGCAGCGTGGTCTGCATGAGGCCCGCGATCGCCAACTGGCGAACGCGCCCTGAGGACGTGGAGCGGCTCGTCAGCGTGGTGCGGGAGCTGGGCGCCAAGCTGCTCGAGGGGGACGAGGTCGTGCCTAGGAGTTCTCGGCGAGGGTGAACCCCTCGGGGACCACCAGGCGGAAGTGGGCGTCGATGCTCCTGTGGAAGGGGTCACGGGCCGCCCGCAGGATCTCGAACTCGAGCACGTCCTCGCCCTCACCGGTCACGCGCACGCGAACCGGGACGTCCCTGCCGTCTGCGAACGTCAGCTCCAGTCGCTGGAGCCCAACGATCTTGACCCCGGGCGCGGGCGCCATGGAAATGTTCGTCTGCCGCGGGTCCTCGGGGGAGGTCTCCACGGCGGTGATCTCCATGGCCCTCGCCAGGCTGTCCAAGTCGAGCATCAGGGAGGCGACACCGACGATCGCTCGCCCATTGCGGTCGTAGCGCCAGCGGCTCGCGTGCTTGCGGTTGACGGTCAGCACGAGGCGTTCGGTCGGAGTCTCCAGGACCTGCCGGGCCCTGGAGCCCCCGGGGCGGTAGAGCAGAGTTGCGGGGCTGCGACGCACGGAGAGGGGCCCCTCGGAGACGTGCTTGGCCCCCGAGGAGGAGATGATCTCCTGGCGGACGCAGAGGGTCTCCAGCACCTCGACTTCGGCCAACGCCTCGGACCTGGGGCCCATGACCGCGAGCGCGGCGGCGACGATGGCGGGGTCGCCACCAAAGGTCACGGGTTCGGTGACCCGGTCGGCGCTGGCGCACCCTCCCGTGACGAGGGTGGTGACGAGGATCGCGGCGGGCAGCAGCGATTGGAACAGGGCCTTGGTGGGGCTGAGGTGGAGCATGGGGGTCCAGGCGGGGGAGGGCGGGGTGCAGATCCTACGGAGCCAGGCGGCGTGTGGGGTCGGCCCCACGGGGGATGGCGGTCTCGGATGGCTCGCCGAGGAGCGGATAAGCTGGTCAGCGATGCACCCAGCCGCTCCACGCTCCTCGCCGCGCCTCCCGGCTGGCCTCTTCGCGTTCGTCGCGATGGTCACGGCCTCCTGCGCAGGCCCCGACGCCCATTCGCCGGCAGCCTGGGAGCCCTACCTTCCCAGGCGTGCTTCGGCCGCCCGGGACCATGTCCAGGGCACCGTGGGGATCACCCAGTTCTCGCCGGGGACGACGATCTCGGCCCCGGGGACGAACGTGGTCAACGACGGCAGCCAGACGTTCCCGATGCTGGGCGGGAGCTTCCAGCACTCGATGACGGACGGAGACGTCCGCCTGGGGCTGGAGGGCGGGATCTCGGGTAGCTGGCAGTCCACCCGCACCGTCCTGGCCCTTGGGAACGGGGCGATCGTGACCCAGCGCGACAACGAGGTGCTGCTGCTCGATGGGTTCGTCGGTGCCTACGCCACGATCCCGCTCGAGGGCGGGTGGCGTGTCTACGGCGGGGCGGGCCCCTTGCTCCAGTACGCCAGCGTCAAGACGCTCAGCGTGGATCAACCTGCGGGTTCGGAGCGCGACTCGGTGGATGGCGTCGGCGGCGGCTGGTACGCCCGAGCAGGCGTCGAGCTCGAGCTGGGTGGGCCGGTGCTGCTGGGTCTTGGTGTGCGCTGGGTCGACTCCTACGCCTACCTCGGCCCTGACTTCAACGACCTCATCGTCGAGGGCATACAGTTCGGACTCACGCTCTCGCAGTCGTACTGAAGAGCCCGCTAGACTTCCCGCTCACCTCGTCCCCTCACGCGCCCCTGCCTCCATGAAGCTCCAGCTGCTCGCCGTCGCGTTCCTCGCGGTTCTCTCCATTGGACCGGGTTGCGTCACCGTGGATGCCGACACCAACGAGGTCATCCCCAGGGGTGATCAGCGCTACAAGTTCGCGACGGTGAAGGAGTACGCCAAGGACCTGAAGCTGGGCATGACCAAGCTCCAGGTGCTGTCCACGGTGGGCTCCCCCGCGGAGAAGGGCGAGCGGGGCGATGTCTGGGTGTATCTCCCGGAGCGCTCGGCGATCCTGATCCCCTCCAAGGCTCTCAAGCTCCACTTCGAGGACAACGCGCTGACCGAATTCGGCTTCCACGCCATCGTCCTCGGCGCTCAGCTCTAGGCCGGTGAGAGCGTCCCCTGGGCGGTGATTCGGCCTACACTGGGCGAGATGATCTCCCTCGCCCTCGCTCTGCTTGCGCCTGCTCTGACCCAGGTGGACTCGCCCGCCCCCGTGGCTCCGAAGCAGGCCCCGAATCAGGCACTGAAGGCGCCCCCCGGCACGGTGTGGGTCGAGCCCGGTGTCTTCACGATGGGGTGGGACGGCGAGGACGGCCGGCTGGATGAGCGCCCGGCGCACAAGGTTCGGGTCGACGGCTTCTGGATGGACTTGACCGAGGTCACCAACGCGCAGTTCGCGCGCTTCGTGGAGGCCACGGGCTACAAGACCACCGCGGAGGTCGTGCCGAGCTGGGAGGACCTCGCCGCCCAGCTGCCGCCGGGCACTCCCGAGCCGCCGCCGGGCACGCTCGTGGCGGGCTCGCTGATCTTCACCAAGACCCGCGGGCGGGTCGACCTGCGAGACTACTCACAGTGGTGGGCGTGGACCCCGGGCGCGGACTGGCGTCACCCCAAGGGGCCGGGGAGCTCCATCGATGGATTGGGGGCCTATCCGGTGGTCCACGTGTCGTGGTACGACGCAACGGCCTACGCCGCGTGGGCCGGTAAGCGGCTGCCCACGGAGGCCGAGTGGGAGCGTGCGGCGCGCGCTGGCGCTGACGGAGCGCGCTACATGTGGGGCGCAGAGCTGGTCCCTGAAGGGGTCCACCAGGCCAACATCTGGCAGGGTCAGTTTCCCTTCGAGAACAAGCTCGCCGATGGCTTCGAGGTGGCCGCCCCGGTCGGGAGCTACCCGCCGAACCCACTGGGGCTCTTTGACATGAGCGGCAACGTCTGGGAGTGGACCTCGGATCAGTTTCAGCCAGACCTCTACGAGCAGCGAGTGGGCGCCGGCGAGCCGGGCGCCGTGATCGAGAACCCCACCGGGCCCAAGCGCGCAGCTGACCCTCGGAACCCTTACTCCCGGGATTCCTACGTCCAGAAGGGGGGGTCCTTCCTCTGCCACGCGGACTACTGCTCGAGCTACCGCCCGAGCGCCCGCATGGCCACGCCGCCCGACAGCGGGATGAACCACCTGGGCTTCCGGTGCGTCACGACTCCCCTCCTCTGGGCGGAACACCTTGAGCGTGCCCGTGCCCATGGCAGCGCATCGTCAGAGCCGCCGAAGAAGGGCGCGGACTGACCGTGCGAGCGTCCCCGGACGACCGAGGGGCTCGTCGGGGTCAGGCTGCCGGTTCTTCGACCGTGCGGTTGCTGATCCAGAGGGCCACGAGCCCGCCGATGAGGATGGCCACGTAGAGCTGCCCGACGACGGCCTCGGCGGCGCACAGGAACTGGGCCCCGGGGGTGACCGGGATCACGTCGCCGTAGCCCAGCGTCGTGATGGTCACAAAGCTGAAGTAGACAAAGGGCGTATGCAAGCAGCTCGCGGCGGCGCTGGACCTGTCGATGAGGGCCACGCCACCCTCCTGGTAGGAGCCAGGTGAGACGCACTCGGTGACGATGTGAAGCTCCGCGAACATGAGCGCCATGAGGAGGTACACGTTGATCCCGCCCAGGAGCGTATCGCTCGATGGTGAGCGCTCTCGGGTCAGCGTGCGCATCAGGGTGACCGCGAGTACGCCGAGGTAGATCGCGCTGAGCGCGGACTTCAGCAGGGCCTTGTCGAGCGCCTCGTCCAGGATCCACGTCGCGAACCACTGGGCGCAGAGGTTGAAGAGGACGAGGACCCCCGCCAGCGCGAGGATCTTGCGCCCCTCGTTCGCGTTATTCGCGACCCAGAGGCCGGCGACGAGGATTCCGGTGAAGCCGACCCGAAGCGTGGGGATGCCCAGCGACGAGCTGCCCATGATGGGGATCAGGACGATGAACAGCACCAGCGCGATGAGCAGGGTGCCGAACGGCGCCTGCCGGCTGCGGTGGTCGGCGTTAATCATGCGTCGCGCCCGTCGCCTGCGGCGGCGGACCCTGCGGCGGCGGACCCTGCGGCGGCGGACCCTGCGGCGGCGGAACCTGCGGCGGCAGACCCTGCGGCGGTGACGGGCCTCCTCGGGAAGCGCTCGAGGATCGCGCTGACCACGGCACTCGCTGCCTTGGCCGGATCTTCGCGCAGCTTCTTGGTGACGGTCCGGGCGGTCTTGCCGTGCCACACAGGCGCGTCACGCGCGGGATCGAAGAAGTCGATGCAGAGGGTGCCCTCGGTGTAGCGTCGGACGTCGGTCTGCTGGTAGTACGGCCCGCCCCACTCGTACATTCCTCGGCCGTAGAAGCTCGGATACTCGGTCTCCACGACGCGGTCGCGCGCGCCAAGGGTGAAGGAGACCACGAGGTCCGGCGCCTGCCCCTCTGGGCTCGCGCGGTAGCCCCGCGCGATGAGGTCCTCAGCGGCGGCGCGTTCGAGGTGCCCCGCGAGCATGGGGTTCATCCCCTCCGGTCCCGCGGCGACGGAGGAGGGCTTGAGGAAGGTGAATGTCTCGTAGGCCTCGAAGTCCACCGACGGGTCAAGGTCGGTATAGACGGGGGGGGCGACGCAGCTGGCGGTGAGCGCAAGCGAGAGGAGCAGCAAGGAGCGGTTGAGCATGGCGGACTGACCTTACCCACCTGGGGCGCGAGCGTGAGCCCATTCACCCCCAGGTTCACCAGAGGCGCAGGTCCAGGGCTACGATGGAATTGATGAAGAGCTGTCATGCCCTCAACGTCCTGCTGCTTGCGACGCTCCCCTCCTGCGTCTATCCCCGGCTGGACGGCGCCGCGACCCCAAGCTTCGCCTTCGACGGCCCGGTGGAGTCGAAGATCGGCGCCAAGATCAGCGAGATCCTGGATCGCCACCCTGGGGAGACGGGGCTGTATCTGCTCGGGGACGGGCTGGACGCCTTCGCTTCCCGCGCCGCGATGATCAAGCGCGCGGAGCACGCCGTCGACGTGCAGTACTACATCTTCCACGATGACATCACGGGATCGATCCTGCTCAAGCTGCTGCTTGAGGCGGCGGACCGCGGCGTACGGGTGCGGCTCCTGATCGACGACCTGGGGTCAGATGGCATCGATGATCGGCTCGCCGCGGCGAACGTGCATGAGCACCTCGAGGTGCGGCTCTTCAACCCGCGGGCGCGGGGGCCTTGGAACTGGATGGCGAAGACCCTGGACCTCATGGGCCGGCCCTTCCGGATCAACCATCGGATGCACAACAAGATGCTCACCGTCGACGGGCTCGCGGGGATCGTCGGCGGGCGGAACGTGGGGGATGAGTACTTCGACGCCGCGGAGGACGTCAACTTCGGTGACCTCGACGTGCTCGCATTCGGCCCGGTGCTCTCGGAGCTCGGGGAGTCCTTCGACGAATACTGGAACTCCGAGTTCACTGAGCAGCTCAACGGGTGGAGCTCCTTCAAGAGGGACGCGGCCGACCTCGACGCCCTGCGGTCTGCGCTCCTGGACGTCGCGGCAGAGAACCGAGACTCGTCGTACGCGCGGAGGCTGGACGGGGCGGACTTCATCAAGGAGGCGGCCGACGATGAGCTCCCGCTGACCTGGGCGGTGACCCACGCTCACAGCGATCGGCCCAGGAAGATCGTCGCGAGCGGGGACGATCTCGCCGAGCTGCTGCTGATCGAGCGCCTGCGGAGTGACATCCCCACCGTGCAGGAGGAGCTCCTGATCGTCTCCCCCTACTTCATCCCTGGAAAGGCGGGGACGCGCGCCCTCGTGGCTGACGCGGCCCGTGGCGTGGAGGTCCGGATCCTCACCAACTCGCTGGCCTCGACGGACGTGGGAGCGGTGCACGCCGGCTATCGCAAGTACCGCCGCAAGCTCGTGGAGGGCGGGGTCCAGGTCTACGAGGTCCAGCCCAGCAGCGACTTCACCGACGCCCTCTACGACGAGGGCCTGTTCGGCTCGAAGAACGCGAGCCTGCACGCCAAGACCTTCATCTCGGACCGCCGGTACCTGTTCGTGGGCTCCATGAACCTCGACCCGCGCTCGGTCCAGCTCAACACGGAGCTGGGCTTCGTGATCGACAGCCCGGAGCTCGCGGAGACGCTGATCAGCGGGATCGAAGAGGTGATGGCGCCGGAGGGGAGCTGGCGAGTGACGGTGGACGATGAGGGACTTCTGTGGACGGGGATCGAGGGAGATGAGCCCGTGTCCCACCGCAAGGAGCCCCGGACCACCTTGTGGCAGCGGTTCAAGTGCGGTCTCGTCGGGTGGCTTCCCATCGAAGGGCAACTCTGAAGGGCAACTCTGATTGGCGGCCCTGAGAGGGAACTCTGCGGGGCATCTATGGGGGGCAACCCTGCGGGGCAGGGCGGGACTGCGCGTCGGGGTCGGGCGCACCTACGCCGCTCGCGCCTAGAGGCTGAGGCCGATGCCGACGGTGCCCACGACGCCGTCTACCTGAGCGGCATCAACGAACAGCCCGCTCGTGGAGCGCTCCTCGTACATCACGCGGAAGTTCATGAAGAGGTGGTCGTTGAGGTGCAGGAGCGCGCCGCCGCCCGCGCTCCACCCGCTGACGTCATCGAAGAGGTCCAAGCCGATCAGCTGGTTCGCCTCGACGAACGGTCGGAGCTTCCAGATCTCGAGGAACCGCCGCCGGAGGCCGAGGGTGGCCTCGGTGGAGTCCAAGGTGCCGATCTCCCGCTCGTCCATGCCGACCAGGATGTCCACGATCGGAGTGTTGAGGGCGAGGTGGCCGCCGTAGCCACCGAGGTCCTCATCAGCGTCCTCCAGCGCGAGCGCGCGCGCCTCGAAAGAGAGCACGCCCTCGGACATGGATTGGCAGGAGGCGAAGAGGGCGGCGGTGAGGGCGAGGAGGAGGGGCTTCATGACGGGGATGGCTGAGGGATGAGACCCGCAGGGCGGTCGGTGGAGGGAGAGCCTCCAGTGGCATCGTGGGGGAGCGTATCGGTCGCCCCCCCTCCGAGTCGGCGGGCTGATCTGTCGGATGGACCCTTGGAGACTTCGATCCTGGGTCGGCGGTCAGGGACCCCGCATCGAAAGGGTGCGCCCTGGTCTCCCCTCGGGGGCGACCAGGGCGCACGCGGACTCAGCGGAGGTCGGGCGGGTGTCCCTTCCGCAGCAAGTCTCAGAGGCTGAAGCCGATGCCGACCGTGCCGGTGACGCCGTCCACGGTGGCGGACGTCGTCGGGAGATCGATCGACGTCGACTCGTACATGAGGCGGAAGTTCAGGAACAAAGAGTCGGTGAGGTTGAGGAGTGCGCCTCCGCCGGCCGCCCAGCCGTCGTAGGTCTCCTCCTCGACGCCGTTGTCGAGGTTGAAGCCGTGGCGGTAGTCCGCCTCCACGTAGGGGTGCAGCTTCCAGATCTCGAGGAAGCGACGGCGGACGCCAAGGACCAGCTCCGCAGAGTCTTCTCTGCCGAACTCGCGGTCATCAACGCCGACGAGGAAGTCCACCACGGGCGTCTTCAGCGCGGCGTGGATGCCGTAGCCGGAGAGTTCAATGTTCTCTTCATCGAATGCAGAGCCGCTCTCGACCTCGTCGATGTCGGCGTCGTCGATGACGACAGCGCGAGCCTCGAAGGCGAGGGTGCCCTCGGACATGGACTGGCAAGAGGCGAGGAGGAGTGCGGGAAGGGCGAAGATAGCGAGCTTCATGTTGTGGGGGGGGATAGAGATAGAGAGTGGAACAGGGGAGGGTGTGGAGCTCAAGAAACCACTAGGTGGTCTCGGCGCTCCCCAGCGGCGGGGCGATGGCCCCCTCGCTGAAGAGGTGGACGTCGCGCTGCGGGAACGGGATCTGGATCCCCTCCTCGTCAAAGCGGCGCTTGACGGTCTCGGTGACATCCCAGAAGACGTCCCAATAGTCGGTGGTCTTGACCCAGGGCCTCGTGATGAGGTTGACGGAGGAGTCGCCGAGCTCATGCACGCGGACGTTGGGCTCGGGGTCGTCGAGGACCTTGTCGTGGGCATTCAGTATCTCGATCAGGACCTCCCGGGCGCGGGCGAAGTCGCAGCCGTAGCCGATGCCGAAGACCATGTCGACGCGGCGGGTCTGGTTGGCGGTGACGTTGGTGATCACGTCCCCCCAGACCATGCCGTTCGGCACGTGGATGGTCCGGTTGTCCATGGTGCGGATGGTGGTCGTCATGAGTGTCATGCCCATCACACGGCCGAAGGCCCCGGCGGTGTCGACGATGTCCTCCACGTCAAACGGGCGGAAGACCATGATCATCAGGCCGCTGGCGAGGTTGCCGAGGGTGCCTTGAAGCGCGAGGCCAAGCACGAGGCCAGCGGCGCCGATGGCGGCGACCATCGGCGCCATGTTGACGCCCAGGACCGAGAGCGCCACGAGGAGGCCGATCAGGACCAGGCCCTTCTCCACCGTCGAGATGACGAACTGTCGGAGCAGCGCGGAGGACCCTCCGACGCGGTTCATGGCCCGCTTTGTGATCTTGCCGGCGATCCTGGAGAGCACGAACGCGACCAGGATCGTCGCTAGCGCTCGGAGCAGCCGGAGGCCGATGGCGACCCCGCCGTCCGGGCTGCTGAGCCAGGCGGTGAAGCTGGTGATCGCCGCGTTCACGCCGGTGATGGGCGGGGTGGCGACCACAGAGCTCACGTAGGCCTTCGAGGAGGCCCCGTCCCCGCCCTTCTTCTCCAGCGCGGAGATCACGATGTTCACTCGCTCGATGAGCCGGCCGCGTTGGCCGCGGAGCAGGACCGCCTGCTCGTTGAAGCGGGCCTGGCCGTCGTCGGAGCTCTGGAGACCTGCGATCTCCTTGGCCGAGATCTCGGCGCAGGTGGCCTCCAGGAGTGCCAACCAGACGTCCAGCTCCTCCTGAACGAGCTCGAGGTTCATCGGCCGCAGGCGGGCCTTGAGGACCTCCTTCTCCAGTGCGATGGCGCTCGAGCGAGTCAGGGTGCCCGCCTCGGTCGTGGATATCTTCGCCGTGGCCTCGCGGGCTGCATTGAGGCGGATCCGAGTCGCCTCCACGTCTGCACCTGCCTTGGAGAGCGAATTGACGAGGTCGTCAGCCGCTGAGATCAGCGTCTGGACGTCCGCGCGGACCTCGGACTCGCGCTCGCGCTCCGGGCTGCTTGCCGGCGTGGCCTCGATGCTCTCGAGCTCGGTCAACTCGGTCTCGATCATCGAGACATAGCTGTCGAGGAACCCCTGCACCACGGCGATCGGCTGCGCCTCGAGCTCCCCGGAGAGCTTGCCCGCGCGCTCCACCGCTTCGGCCAAGGTGGCGGGCGGTGACGGCGCGACCTCCTTCTCGGGCTCCTCGGGGGCAGCCAGCTCCTGTTCGTCCGCAATCTCGGGCTCGGCCCGGTCTCCCTGAGCTGGGTCTCCCTGAGCCGGGTCTCCCTGGGTCGAGTCTTCCTGGGTCAGGGTCTCCGTGTTGGGACCCTCCGCGCTCGCAGCGACCGCTCCACTCGCAGTCTCCTGCGCCGCAGACGGGATGGCGAGGCTCAGGAAGACGAAGGGGAACAGCAGGCGCATGGAGATCGCAGCGCGGAAGAAGGGGATCTTCATGGGGCGCGAGACTAGTCCAGCCGCTCTGAAGCGTGAACCCTCTGAGTGCAGATCCTGCATCGTCGGGTGAGTCCCGCAGGGGACGCCGCGCGGCGGTGTCGATCCCCCGAGAAGCCCTCGGGTAGACCACAGGTCGGCAGCCCTACGGGCCTTCCCGTATGCTCGCCCCCCGACCGAGCGCAGCTGCCCGCTCCGCACCATCTTTCCCGCGCCGGTTTGACCGCCATGCATCACTCAGCCCGCCCGCTCCTCGCCGTCCTCTCACTGGGCGTTGCACTCTCCGCTGCGGCCTGCAAGCCCAGCCAGTCAGGGGAAGTCCGTATCGCCTACGTCTCCAACGGTGTGGATCCCTTCTGGGATGTGGCTGCTGCGGGAGCTCGAGCCGCGGAGGCCGAATTCGGGGTGGACGTCGAGGTGGTCTTTCCGTCCCCGGCGACGGCAGAGGTCCAGCAACAGAAGGTCCAGGATCTGTTGGTGCGAGGCATCGACGCCGTGGCCATCAGCCCGGTGGATGCGGAGAACATGACGCCGTTCCTGGACACGCTGACCGAACGCGTTCACCTCATCACTCAGGACTCCGACGCTCCCAAGTCCAAGCGCCGGTGCTTCATCGGCGTGGACAACTACGAGGCCGGTCGGGCCTGCGGCGAGCTGCTCGTGGAGGCGCTCCCGGACGGCGGCGAGGTGGCGATCTTCGTCGGTCGTCTGGAGCAAGACAACGCCCGCCTTCGGCGCCAGGGCGTGATCGACGCGTTGCTGGGGCGCACACCGGACGCCACCCGTAGCGACGCGGTGGACGCGGCGCTCGCGGGCAACGGCTTCACGATCGTCGCCACGCGGACCGACGACTTTGACGCCGCGCGGGCCAAGTCCAACGTCGAGGACACCCTCGTCAAGTACCCCGAGCTCGCCGGCGTGGCGGGCCTCTTCGCTTACAACGCGCCGGCGTGCGTCGAGGCGCTCAAGGGCGCCGGGCGGCTCGGCGAGGTGGCGATCGCCTCCTTCGACGAGCAGGACGCGACGCTGGACGGGATCGAGGCCGGGCACGTGCTCGGCACGGTGAGCCAGAACCCGTTCCAGTACGGCTACGAGTCGGTTCGGATCCTGAAGGCCCTGTGCGAGGGTGACGAGTCCGTTCTGCCCGAGGGCGGGACCCTCTCGACGCCCCCCACCGTCGTCAAGAAGGACAACCTTGAGGTCTTCCGCGCCAAGCTGAAGGCGGACATCGCCGCAGGCTCAGGCAAGTGACGACGCGCCTCTCTGCCAGGGGCGTGGTCCGCCGCTTCCCCGGGGTGCTCGCCCTCGGTGGCGTCGACCTCGACGCCGGGCCGGGCGAGGTGGTGGCGCTCGTGGGAGAGAACGGGGCGGGGAAGAGCACCCTGCTCAAGTGCCTGGCCGGGCTGGAGCGGCCGGACGGAGGGTCGATGACGTACGAGGGCGGCGTCTGGGCGCCGCGCTCCACGGCCGAGGCCGCCAGCGGCGGCGTGGCCCTGGTACATCAGGAGCTCTGCCTCGCGGAGAACCTCTCCGCAGCGGAGAACATCGGTCTCGGCCGTGAGCCGCGCCGCGGGTGGATGCCGCTCGTGGATCGCCAGGCGCTGCGGGAGCGCGCGGCCCACGCCCTCGAGCGAGTCGGCGCGACCTTCGGCCCGGACGTGAAGGTGGAGCGCCTCGCGGCGGGCCAGCGGCAGCTGGTGGAGATCGCCAAGGGGATCGACCAGGACGCGCGCGTGTTGATCCTCGACGAGCCGACCTCCAGCCTGACCTCGAAGGAGACTGCGCGACTGTTCGAGCTGGTCCACCAGCTCAGGGCGGACGACATCACGGTGCTCTACGTCTCCCATCGGCTGACCGAGATCCTGGAGCTGGCGGATCGTGCCTTCGTGCTGCGGGACGGCCAGAACGCGGGGCACCTCACCCGGGACGAGCTGACCCGCGAGGCCATGGTCCGGATGATGGTCGGGCGAGACCTCGCGCCGCCCGCGGCGCGCCCCGAGGCCGGCCGGGCCTCCAGCGCGCCCGTCCTCGAGCTCCGCGAGCTGGTGACCGACGCCTTCCCTGCCGCCGCGGTCGACCTCACCGTCCGCCCCGGCGAGCTGGTGGGGCTCGCGGGGCTGGTGGGCGCCGGCCGCACCGAGCTGCTGGAGACCGTGTTTGGCCTGCGGGCGTCCGTCTCCGGGGAGGTCCGGGTCAGCGGCCAGCCCGAGCGCTTCAGGGGGCCCCGCGACGCCGCGGCGGCGGGCCTCGCGCTCGTCCCCGAGGATCGCAAGCTTCAGGGCCTGCTGCTCGAGGAGGGGGTGCGGGTGAATACCGCCCTCGCGACCCTCGATCGCCGCCGCCGCCGGGGGCTGGTGGACGGGGCTGCCGAGCGCGCGGTGGCCGCGGCGCAGGTGGAGCGGCTGGGTGTTCGGACGGCCGGGATCGAGCAGGTGGTGCAGACCCTCTCGGGGGGCAACCAGCAGAAGGTGGTCGTGGGCCGCTGGCTCGCAGCCGAGCCCTCGATCCTGCTCATGGATGAGCCGACCCGCGGCGTGGATGTGGGCGCCCGCGAGGAGCTCTATCTGCTCCTCGAGCGCCTCGCGGCCGACGGCTTGGCGGTGCTCTTCGCGTCGAGTGATATGGAGGAGCTCCTGCGCCTCGCCGATCGCGTGGTCGTGCTGCACGACGGGCAGGTCACTGGAACACTGGATCGAAGCGTGGCCACCGAGGAGGCGGTCATGGAGCTCGCCACCGGCGGCTCACGGGAATACGGAGTGACGACGACATGACGGATTCAACCGGCGCCCGCGAGGTGCAAGTGGACGGGAGCTCGCGGCTGGCGGGTTGGGGCAAGGTGCTCGGGATCTTCGGGCTCCTGGTGGCGATTGTCGTCACGACCGGCGCCATGAACCCGCGCTTCTTCGGGGCCGAGAACCTCGAGAACGTCCTCCAGCGCACCGCGCTCTTCGGGATCATCGGCATCGGCGCGGCGTTCCCGATTGTCACGGCGGGGATCGACCTCTCCATCGGCTCGGTCATTGCACTGGTGGCGACGTCGCTGCCGCTGCTGCTGGACGCGGGCGTCCCGGCGGGGGCGGCGGTGGTGGCCGTGCTCCTCCTCGCGGCGGGGCTGGGGGTCATTCACGGCCTCCTCATCACGCGCATGGGCCTCCAGCCCTTCGTGGTCACCCTCTGCGGCTTGCTGGTCTACCGCGGCGTGGCGCGGTACATCGTCGACGACCAGACCATGGGGTTTGGCTCCGACCATGACGGGCTCCGCTCGCTGGCGACCGGTCGCCCCTTCTCCATCGGCGCCCTCGACGTCCCGGCGCCGGCGCTGGTGCTGGTGGCCGTGGCGGTCCTCGCGGCAGTCTTCCTCGGGCGCAGCGTCTGGGGCCGCTGGATGCTGGCGCTGGGCCGGAACGCCACCGCTGCCCGCTACGCCGGCGTCCCCGTGGAGCGGGTCACCATCCTCGCCTACGTCATCTGCTCGCTGCTGGCCGGAGTGGGGGGCGTGCTGTTCGCCCTCGACGTGAACTCCGTTCAGCCAGCCAGCATGGGCAACTTCTACGAGCTCTACGCCATCGCAGCGGCCGTGCTGGGGGGGTGCAGCCTCCGAGGTGGAGAAGGGTCCATCCTCGGGGTGGTCCTCGGTGCGGCCGTGATGCGGTTGCTGTACAACTCGATCGTGCTGCTTGGCATCCCGAGCCAGCTTGAGTTCGCCATCGTCGGCGGGGTGCTCCTCCTGGGGGCGGTCGCGGATGAGGTGGTCCGGCGGCTCGCAGAGGCGCGCCGGGCGCGCGAGCGCGCCCGCGCGAGGACTGAAAGAACGACCTGATGGAAACCATGACTCGAACCGTGCTTCAAATCCCTCTCCTGCTGCTCCTCCTCGTGGCTCTGGTCGCATGCCGCGCGACCGGGACCGGGGACCCCGCCGCCTCGCCGGTCGACGTCCGCCCCTTCGGTGCGACGGCCGACGGCACCGAGGCGAACCTCTTTGTGCTGCGCAATGGCCGCGGGACCGAGGCGCACCTCACGGACTTCGGGGCGACGCTCGTGGCCATGAACGTCGCCGACCGTGACGGGGAGCGAGCTGATGTGGTGCTCGGGTTCGACGACGTCTCTGGCTACGAGAGTGACGCCAACCAGTACTTCGGGTCCACCGTGGGGCGCGTGGCGAACCGGGTCGCCGGCGGCCGGTTCACGCTCGAGGGCCGCACGTACCAGCTGGCCACGAACAACGACCCCAACCACCTCCACGGCGGAGACCGGGGGTACAGCCACCTCATGTGGCGCGCCGAGCCGCACCCTGGACTCGCCTCGGTGACCTTCAGGCTCACCTCCGAGGACGGCGACGAGGGCTACCCAGGGCGCGTGGATGCGACGGTGACCTATACCCTGACCGAAGCCGACGAGCTCATCGTCGAGTATCGCGCCACCGCGGACCAGCCGACGCCGCTCAACCTCACGCACCACAGCTACTTCAACCTCGCGGGGGCGGGCAGCGCGTCGGTCCTGGGTCACGAGCTGCAGGTCAACGCGGACCGCTACACCCCCGCGGACGAAACGCTGATCCCCACGGGCGCGGTCGAGTCGGTGGCGGGCACGCCCCTGGACTTCCGGACCCCCGAGCTCATCGGCGCGCGGATCGAGGAGCTGAGTGACACCTCGGCCCTGGGCTACGACCACAACTACGCGGTGCGCTCCAGCGCGCTCGAGGGCGGCCCGGAGGAGGTCATGGCTGCCGGGCCGGTGGCGGTGCTCTCCGACCCCGCTAGCGGGCGGACCCTGGAGCTCTTCACCGACCAGCCAGGCCTGCAGTTTTACTCGGGCAACTTTCTGAATGGCGCCACCGGCAAGGGCGGCGAGGTCTACGCGCATCGCTCGGGCTGCTGCCTGGAGACCCAGGGGTACCCCAACGCCATCAACGAGCCGGGCTTCCCCTCGGTGCTCCTCATGCCCGGCGAGGAATACCGCCAGTTCACCGTCCACCGCTTCCTCGCCAACTGACCGCACCCAAGGACTCGCTCATGTTTGACCTCAAAGGACGTGTCGCCCTCGTGACGGGCTCCACAACCGGCCTCGGCAAGGCCATGGCCTTCCACCTCGGACGGGCGGGCGCCAAGGTGGCCATCAACTTCGCGAACAACGAGCTCCGGGCGGCCAAGACGCTCGAGGAGTTCCGCGAGGAGGGGCTGGAGGGCGCGCTCTTCAAGGCGAGTGTGGTCGACGCCGAGAGCGTCGACGGGATGGTCAAGGACATCGAGGCGGAGCTGGGACCCGTGGACATCGTGGTGTTCAACGCCACCCCGGACCAGCCGCAGATGCCCATCGAGGACTACGACTGGGCCTTCCATCAGTCGATGCTCGACTTCTTCGTCAAGAGCCCCTACCTGGTGACTCGCGCCGTCCTGCCGGGCATGAAGGCGCGCGGGCACGGGCGCATCATCAACATCGGCTCCGAGGTCTTTGACCGCGGTGTGCCGAACTTCAGCCCGTACGTGGCGGCCAAGGGGGCGCAGCGGGGTTGGACCCGCTCCATGTCCCAGGAGCTCGCGCCCTTTGGGATCACCGTCAACATGGTCTCACCGGGGTGGGTCCCCGTGGAGCGCCACGAGAACGACCCACAGGAGATGAAGGACGGCTATCGAGCCCTCATCCCCATGAATCGCTGGGGCAAGCCGGAGGACATCGCCGGCGCGGCCGTCTACTTCGCGAGCGATGAGGCCGGGTTCGTCACCGGTCAGACCCTGGTGGTCAACGGTGGGATGACGGTCAGCTGATCCGCCTTTGGCCTGCGGGTCCCTCTCCTGATGCCTCATACGTTCCTCACGGACATCGTGCTGCTCCTCGCAGCGTCGATCCCGATCGTCATCCTGCTCCGGCGCGTTCAGCTGCCGACGGTAGCTGGATTTGTCGTGGCGGGCGCCCTGTTTGGGCCGCATGCCCTGAGCTGGATCCGCTCGGTCGAGGAGGTGGAGGCGTTGGCCGAGATCGGGGTCGCGCTGCTGCTCTTCACCGTCGGGCTGGAGTTCTCGCTCCCCAGGCTCTTGCTCCTCAAGCGGGCTCTCCTGGTCGGCGGCTTCGGTCAGGTCTTGCTGACCCTCCTGGTCGTCGGGCTGGGCGGGGTCGCCCTCGGTCGCGACGTGTCTGGCTCGGTGCTCTTCGCCTTCCTTGTCGTCCTCTCCAGCACGGCGGTGGTGCTGAAGACGCTGACCGACGAGCGCCAGGTGGACACGCCCCACGGCCAGCTCGCCGTGGCGATCCTGCTCTTCCAGGACCTCGCGATCATCCCCTTGCTCCTCTTCGTTCCCCTGCTCGGCGGCGGCGGCGGAGGCGACCTCTCGGAGTTCGGGGTCGCGGGGGCCAAGGCCGTGATGGCGGTCGGCATCGTCCTCCTGGCCGCGCGCTACGGCTTCTCGCGCATGGCCCCGGTGGTCGTGCGGGCCGGCGGTCGCGAGCTCTTCACGCTCTTCACTGTGCTGGTGGCCCTGGGGGCCGCGTGGCTCACCGAGAGCCTCGACCTGCCCCTGGCCTTGGGGGCCTTCATCGCCGGCCTGGTCGTCTCTGAGTCGGAGTACAACCACCAAGTCGTCGACGAGATCCTGCCCTTCCGGGACGTGTTCAGCGCGCTCTTCTTCGTCTCCATCGGGATGCTCTTCGACGCCTCGATCGTCATCGAGGAGCCGGTGGAGACCCTCTCGCTGTTCCTCGCCGTCGCTGCGACGAAGGCGGCGGTGGTCTTCGGAGTCGGCTTCTATCTGACCCGCTCGCGGCGCACCGCGATGATCGTCGCGGCGGCCCTCTTCCAGGTCGGGGAGTTCGCCTTCGTCGTGGCGAGTCAGGCGAGGGAGCTCGGGGTGCTGGGCGGGGCAGACGAGCAGCGCTTCCTGGCCGTGGCCGTCCTCTCCATGGTCGTCACTCCGGTGGTGATGCGCCTCGCCTGGAGGCGCGGTGCGGCGGGCCGGCCCTCGACCGCCATGGGGGGCGCCCAGGGGGGGCTCGAGGACGCGCCGAAGGTCCTGATCGCGGGTTATGGGCTCACGGGAGAGCACCTCGCGCGGGTGCTCGCCGCCACCGGGATCGACCATCGCGTGCTCGACACCGACCCCCACCGGGTCAAGCGCGAGCGCGCCGCGGGGGTGCCGATTGTGCTGGCGGACGCGAGCCGCGCCGATGCCCTGGCCCAGGCGGGGATCGCCGGGACCAAGGTCTTCGTGGTGGCCATCAACGACGCCGGGGCGACCCGGCGGGCGGTGGCGCTCGCGCGACAGCTCTCGCCGTCCGTCCAGGTCATCGTCCGGACCCGCTTCCTCAGCGATACGGAGGAGCTCCTGCGCCTCGGCGCGAACCAGGTGGTCCCCGAGGAGTTCGAGACGTCGGTGGAGATCTTCGGCCGCGTCCTGCGAGAGCTCCACGTCCCACGTGGGACGATCGCGGTGCAGACCGAGCTCGTTCGTCGAGAGGGCTACCAGCTGCTGCGTGGGCCGGTGGCCGAGGAGCGTCACCTGGCGGTGGTGGGGGAGATCCTCGCGAGCACGGCCGTGGACACGCTCTTCGTCGGCGCGGACTGCGCGGGTTGCGGCCGGTCCCTGGGGGAGATGGGGTTCCGGGTCCGGACCGGCGCGACGGTGCTCTCGGTCGTCCGCGGCGGCGACGAAATCCACGGGCCCGGCGCCGAGCTCGTGCTGGAGCCGGGGGACCTCCTGGTCGTCCGCGGGGAGCACCGCGAGCTGGACCTCGCCCGGGACCTGATCGCGGGGACGCTCGACGTCGAGGAAGCAGACCGCTGAGGGGCCGACCGGGCAGCGCGGTCCCTGCTAGAGTCTCGACTCGGCGTGGCGCCTTCGAGCCAGCCGCCAGCGATGGACCCTCACCCCGATCAGCCCGCCGCGAGACCAGGCATCGCCGCTCCGACCCCGGTCGGCGGAGACCCGTCGAGAGAGGCCGCGGAGGTGGAGTCCGCCGCAGTAAAGGCCGCGGCAGCGGAATCGGCGGCAGTGGAATCGGCGGCAGCGGAATCCGCGGCGGCGGAGCGCGAGCGCGTCATGGGCCTGTTCCAGGTGTTGCGGGACTCGATCCAGATCGCCCTGGAGTCGGGCGTGCCCGAGACCGCATCCGCCCGGTACGACCTGGCCCGGTCCAGCCACGCGGAGTTGCTCGAGGTGGGCCTCCCGCCGGAGATCGAGGCGCAGCTGAAGGCCTTCATGGTCGACCTCGAGGCGCGCTTCCCCACCGCGTGGCGCATCAACGCCGCCGCGAGCCTGATCGAGCGCGCGAGCGCGGCGCGGCGGGCGGGGGTGCAGCGGGCGCGCCTCGAGGAGGCCCGCACCCTGCTGGTCGATGCCCAGGGCGTCGAGGGAGTGGACCAGGACGTCATCGGGCGGCACCTCCGCGCGCTCGAGGAAGACCTTGGGCGCCTCGACGCGGATGACGGCGGCGTGATCGAGCTCGCGACTCCCGAGTCGCGGGAGGGCACCTCGCAGGCAGCGGCCCAGGCGGGGACAGCCCCCGGGGAAGCAGCCCTCGGGGACGACTTGGAGGCCGCGCTCCGTGGGGCGGCGGAGGAGCGCGAGGAGACGGGCGCCGCGCCGCGGGTGGAGATCTGCCTCGAGCTGCTCCCGCGGGTCCACCTGGCGATGCTCCGCGGCCATCGGGCGCCCGTACACGCGCTGAAGGTCCGCAACGTGTCCGCCACGGGCCTCCCCGCCTCCAGGGTGATGCTGACCGCGACGCCGGCGTTCTTCCCGGACGCGGTCATCGAGCTCCCGCCGCTCGCGCCGGGAGGGGAGCTGGAGCTCGGCGCCGACCAGCTGGAAGGTCCCCTGCGCTACGACCCGGCGCTCCTGGCCCGGCTGACCGAGCGCGCAGAGGGCTCGGTCGTCGCGCGCGCCCTGTCGGGCGAGGGGCACGAGCTCGGCTACGCGCGGGCCGCCTGGGAGCTTCACCCGGCGGACTCCTGGCCGGGCATCTCGGCCCTCCCGGAGGTGCTCGCGGCCTTCGTCCTGCCCAACGCGCCCTTCGTGACGTGGCTGCTGTCAGCGGCGGCCCAAAGGCTCGAGCGGGCGGGCCACGAGCCGGCGCTCAGCGGCTATCAGTCCCGCGATCCGATCCATGCGCTGCACATGGTCGAGGCCATCTACGGGGCCCTGCTGGACGCACAGATCAGCTACGCCAACCACCCGGCCAGCTTCGAGAGTGACGGGCAGCGCGTGCGCTTTCCCGCCGCCATCGAACAGGCGCGACTGGCCACCTGCCTGGACGTCTCGCTGCTGGCCGCAGCGGCCATGGAGCAGGTGGGCCTCCACCCCATCGTCATCGTCATCCGCGGTCACGCCTTCGTGGGCGCCTGGCTGGTGGAGCGCACCTTCTCGAACCCCCTGGTGGAGGAGCCGCTGCGCCTCTCGAAGCGGGTCGAGCTGGCCGAGATCTGCGTCTTTGACCCCACGGGAGCCTGCCACCGGCCCTCCCCTGACTTCGCGGGTGCCCGCGAGGTGGCGGAGCGTGAGCTGCTGGATCGGACGGCGTTCCGCTTCGCGGTGGACGTGGCGAGGGCCCGCCGCGGGGGCATGCTGCCGCTCCCCACCTTCGCCGCCGATGGCTCGGGAGCGCCCAGCGCTGGCGTCGCACCCAGCGCGGCCATGCCGACAGCCTCGGCCCGAGACCTGGAGGCTGACCTCAAGGCGTACCTGGAGGCGGACCGGCTGCGCCGAGAGGCGGAGGAGACACCTGAGACGCGGCTGGATCGCTGGCTCCGTCAGCTCCTCGACCTGACCATGCGGAACCGGCTCTTGAACTCCTCCAGCGGGAGCAAGCGGGTCATCCCGCTGCTCGGGAGCAAGCTCGACGCCGTGGAGGATCGCCTGGCGGCGGGCCGCACGTTCGCCGTCCTCGAGCGCCCGTCGGAGCTGCCTGGCAAGGGAGCGCCGGATGAGGAGGCCATCCGCGGCCTGGATGCCCTGCTGACAGCGGGCGTCGAGGAGGGGCAGCTCCGGTCCTCTCTGGACGCCGCGGAGCTCGAGGTCCGCCTGACGAACGTGTACAGGGAGGCCCGCACGGCGCGCGAGGAGGGCGGGGTCAACAGCCTCTACCTTGCGGTCGGCTTCCTCTCCTATCGAGAGACTCGCCAGGCCACCCGTGTGCGTCGCGCGCCGCTCCTGCTCGTCCCGCTCGAGATCAAGCGCAAGTCGGGGCGCGCCGGCTACTCGCTGGTGAAGGGAGGGGATGAGACACGCATCAACGTGACCCTGCTGGAGTACCTGCGCCGGGACCACGACGTGAACATCGCCGGCCTCGACCCGTTGCCCGAGGACGAGAACGGCGTCGACGTCGCGCTCGTGCTCCGGCTCATCAAGGACGCCATCAAGGACGAGGACGGATGGGAGGTCACCGAGGAGGGCCAGGTGGGGCTCTACTCGTTCTCGAAGTACCTGCTCTGGCGCGACCTGCGGGATCGCTCCGATGTCCTGCGGGAGAACGCCCTGGTGGCACACCTCCTGGACCGGCCCCGCGAGCCGTTCGAGGAGGCGGGTGCTGCGCTCTCGCCGGGCGAGCTGGACGCGGAGATCGGAGCGGACGAGGTCTTCGCGCCGCTCTCCTACGACTCGACCCAGCTCAGCGCGATCCTCGCCGCGGCTCGTGGGCGGACGATGGTCCTCGAGGGCCCTCCGGGAACGGGCAAGTCGCAGACCATCACCAACCTGATCGCACACGTCATCGCCCAGGGGCAGCGAGTCCTGTTCGTCTCGGAGAAGATGGCCGCGCTGGACGTGGTGCACCGACGGCTCCGCGGCCTGGGGCTCGGGCCCGCGTGCCTCGAGCTGCACTCGAACAAGGCCAACAAGAAGGGCGTCCTCGAGCAGTTCAAGGAGTCCCTCGAAGAGGGGCGGGTTCGTGGCGCGCGACGTCGGCGCTGGGAGGAGGTCGCCGAAGAGGTCGATGCCGCGCGGGGCCGGCTCAACCGCCACGTGGACGCGCTGCACCGCGAGCGCCGCTCCGGGGAGTCGATCCACGGGGTCATCGCCGAGCATCGCTCGGCCTCCCGCACGGCGGACGCGACCCTGAAGCTAGACCTGGGCGACCCCACCGCCGTGAGCGCAGAGGAGCTCGACCGCTGGCGCCGCGCCCTCGGGGACCTGGACCCGGTGGCCCGCGAGCAGCTGGTGTCGCCGGAGCATCCCCTCCTGCTGGTGGGGCGGAGGGAGTACTCGCCGATCATCGAGGATGAGACCCTGGCCGACCTCAAGGCGTTCGACGGGGCGGCGTCCGAGTTCCTGGCCGCGGCCGACGGTGTCCTCGAGCTCCTCGGGCAGGCCTCCCCCGCCACGCGCGCGGGGTGGGACCTGCTGCTCGACGTGGCCGGGGCGCTGGAGGGCGCCCCGGAGCTGGGCGGCGCCGCGGCAGGCACGTTGGAGGATGGGCCGCATCTCGCTGGAGCAGCCGAGCGCCTGAAGGCCGCGACGGACCTGGCGGCGCTGGAGGCAGGCTTCGATGCCCGTTATCGCGCCGCGCCCCGCTCGCTCGACCTCGACGGGCTGGAGCGGGCGCGACGGGACACCCTTGCCAGCGGCCTGTTCGGACTGCTGACTCGCTGGCGGGGGCGTCGGACGTTGCGCGACGCGTTCCGCGGCATCGCCCGTGAGCCAGACTCGATCGGGAGCGAGGACGCGGTCAGGGGGCTCGACGAGGTCCAGCGGGCCCTGGAGCTCGAGGGCGACGTCGGGAGCTGCGGAGACCTCGAGCGCGCGGTCCTTGGCTCCGGCTGGGGTGGCGAGGCGCCTGACCTCGCGGCCTGTGCGGATCACCTCGATCGCGTTCAGCGGCTCGTGGAGGCCCTCGCCGCGTTCGCCCCTGACGCGGGCTCGAGCCAGCGGTCCGCGGGCGACGCGTTGTTGGCCTCCTGGGGCCAGGGGCTGACGGACCCCGAGGGTCCGCTCGCGGCCGGCGTACGGGAGCTCAGGCCGGCGCTGCTCGAACTCGAGGCTCGCAAGGTGGCGGCCGAGGAAGCTGCGCAGCCGCTCCCGGGCGCGCCTGTCGGATGGACCCGGGACGAGGTCGCGGGCCTGCAGGCGCTGACCCTGCGCTGGACCGACCGCTGGGGTGAGCTGCGCGGTTGGACTCGCTGGCAGGTCCTGCGCGCCGCGGCGGTCGAGGCTGGCCGCGGCGATGTGGTCGCCGCGCTCGAGGAGGGCCGGGTCCGCGGTGGTCGCGCGCGCGGCGCCTTTGATGAGGCCTATTCTCAGGCCTGGGCGCTGCACGAGATCTCCGCCGACGAAGCGCTCAAGGCCTTCGACGGCACCGATCAGCTCCGGGCCGTGGAGCGCTTCGAGAGCCTGGATGAGGAGCGCCTCGAGGCGGCGCGAGAGGAGGTCCGCCAGCGAGTCGGGGCCAAGCGCCCCCAGCCCTCGACCCTGCGCGAAAAGAACCGTGGCACGGCGCTGGGTGTCCTTCAGCGGGAGATCACCAAGAAGACCCGCCACATGGCCATTCGACGCCTGCTGGCCGAGCTCGGTGAGCTGGCGATGGAGCTCAAGCCGTGCTTCCTCATGAGCCCGATGTCGGTGGCTCAATACCTCGAGGCGGACCTCCCGCGCTTTGACCTGGTGGTCTTCGACGAGGCCTCTCAGATCCCCGTTTGGGACGGCATCGGCGCGATCGCGCGGGGCAATCAGGCCGTCATCGTCGGCGATCCCAAGCAGCTCCCGCCTACCAGCTTCTTCAGCCGCAGCGAGGACGAGGCCGTGGAGGAGGACGAGATCCAGGACCTCGAGAGCATCCTCGAGGAGTGCATCGGGGCCCAGGTGCCCACCCAGCGCCTGGCCTGGCACTACCGCAGCCGCCACGAGAGCCTCATCGCGTTCAGCAACGAGCGCTACTACGACGGCGGACTCCTCACGTTCCCGTCGAACTCCTCGGAGGGGCTCGGGGTCTCCTCGCGCTACGTCGAGGACGGCGTGTATGACAAGGGGCGTACGAGGACCAACGCGGTCGAGGCCAGGGAGGTCGTGTCGGAGGTCGTCCGCCGCCTCAAGGATCCCGCGCAGGGGTCACGCTCCATCGGCGTCGTGACGTTCAGTCAGGCGCAGCAGACCCTGGTCATGGACCTGTTCGATGGCGCGGTCCGCGAGCATCCGGAGCTGGAGCGCTTCTTTGATGAGGGCGCCGAGGAGCCGGTGTTCGTGAAGAACCTGGAGAACGTCCAGGGCGACGAGCGGGACGTGATCGTGTTCTCCGTGGGCTACGGTCCGGACGAGCGCGGCAACGTGTCCATGAACTTCGGGCCGCTGAACAAGGACGGCGGAGAGCGACGGCTGAATGTGGCGGTCACCCGCGCACGTGAGGAGGTCCTGGTGTTCACGTCCCTGCGGCCCGATCAGATCGATCTCGCCCGGACGAGCGCGCGGGCTGTCCGCGACCTGCAGGCGTTCCTGCGCCACGCGGAGCGGGGCACGCTGAGCGTCAGCGCGACGAGCCCTGCGTCCGCGGGGTCCTCCGATGGCCTGGTGGAGCACCTCGCGGCGCGCCTCGAGGAGCGGGGGTGGGAGGTGTCCACCGGGGTGGGGGCCTCGAGCGTCCGGGTCGATGTCGCCGTCGTGCACCCCGCACGTCCCGGACGATTCCTGGCGGGGATCGAGACCGACGGCGAGAACTACGCGCGTTCGGCCACGGCGCGGGACCGGGACCGGCTGCGCCCCATGGTGCTCACCGGCCTGGGCTGGGATCTCCTGCGGGTCTGGACCGTGGACTGGTGGCGGGACCCGGACGCCGAGGTGGAGCGCCTCGATGCATGTCTCCGGGAGCGGCTGGCCGCGGACCCGGGGCCAGGGACGGCGATCCGTCCGATCGAGACCTAGGGATCCCGCCGACACTCACGGGCCTTGTCGAGAGGTCGGGACGTCGATCGAGCGGCGGACGCCGGCGGAGGAGCGGCGCTCGGCGCCCCATCAGGGCGGCGCAAGGTGGCGTCGCGCTGGCCGGCCTGGCTGTCTGGGGCTCAGGCTGTCTGGGGCTCAGGCCGGCGGCGGCTCAGACGGTCGAGGGCTCGGGGGGTCGGCTCAGGGGCTCGGGGACTTTGAGAATGAGAACACCTCGGGGCGGGCGAGCTCGAGGTACCTCTCCAGGGGCATCACGATGGAGCAGGTGAGCGAGCCCGCGTTGAAGGCGATGCGGTCGTGCTCCAGGAACGCCTCGTCGAGGCAGTTGGGCAGCGTGAGGATGGGCGGCCCGAAGGGCGGGACGCAGCCGGGGACGAGGCCGGTCAGGTCCAGGAGCTCCTCGCGGCTGGCGAAGCGGGCGCGGCTCTCGCTGAAGTGCCGGCGGACGCGGTTGGAGTTGAGCTGTCGCGCGGCGGAGAGCACGCAGACCCGGAAGGTGTCCCCGACCTTGAGCACAATGGACTTCCCGCCCACGTCGAGGACCTCTCCGCGGGCCGCCGCGGACGCCTTGCTCGTGCGCGTGGGGCCGTGCTCGATGTAGCGGTAGGCGACGCCGGCGTCGTCGAGGAGGGTCCGGATACGGGCCGTGGTGTCCGTGGGGCCGATGCAGGGCTGGGATTCGTCGGTCATGGGTGCGCTCCTTCGGCGAGCGGTGGGTCCGGGGCTTGGATCCCAGGTTGGCGCGGTATCCTCGCCAGCGCGGCCCAGACCACCCGGATCCCGGCCACGCCTCGCACCTCAACTTGCCACAAGCCTGACCGCAATGCGCTCCGCACTTCACCGCTGCCTCGTCGTCCCGCTCCTGATCACTGCCTCCTGCTCGACCTTCGAGCTCGAGGACTCCTTCATCGTGACGGAGGAGCTCGCCCTGAACGGCCCCGTCACGCTGGAGGTGGGCTGTGATGTGGGGTCCATCGAGGTGGGGGAGGATCCCTCGCTCGAGGGCATCGAGGTGCGCGGGACGGTGCGGCTCACGGGTCGCGACGAGGAGGGCGCGCTGGCGCGCTTCGAGCAGCTGGGAGCCTCGATCCAGCGCGGCGCCGACGGCTACGTCGTGACGCCGACGTTCGAGGGCGGCCGGCAGAAGTCAGAGCGCATCAACCTGAGGGTCAGGGTTCCGGACCTCGGCCGGGTGCGTCTCAAGACGAACAACGGCTCGCTGGTGGCGTCGGACGCGAGCGATGGCGTGGAGGCGGACTCCTCGAACGGGACGATCGAGCTCATCGACTGCCGGGGGGACGTTCGGCTCTCCACGGGAAACGGTCCCATCTCGTTGACGGGCGGCTCTGGCGCCGTACGGGCCAGTACGGGGAACGGTTTGGTCCGGGTCACGGACTTCAATGGACTGCTGGACCTGGAGACCTCGAATGGCGGCGTCGATGTGTCGTTGTCCGACGACGCGAAGGGCGCCGTCCAGCTACGGTCCAGCAACGGCTCGATCAACCTGAGCGTCGCTGATGGCTGGTCCGGGGTGATCGAGGCGTCGACCGGTAACGGTCAGGTGCGGTTCCGTGATCAGGACGGCATGCGCCAGAAGGGCAAGGCGTCGATTCTCGCCGTGGGCGCTGGCGGAGCTCGCTCTGTCGCGCGCACGGGCAACGGCTCGATCGAGGTCGAGGTTCGCCCGCCGGGACTCCCCCGCGGTCCCCGGCTGTAGGGGCTCGCGGGGGATCAGCGTCGCGAGCTCAGGTCCACTCCCCCTGGATGAAGGCGCGCCCGTGTTTGGGCTCGCGGAAGGCCCACAGGGAGCGTCCGCAGCTGGTCTCCAGCCGGTAGTAGTCGCGCACGGTGTGAGGTGACCCGTCGGGCCAGGCGGGGCTGTCGTCCCACCAGGGTCGCGCGAGCCGCTCGGGGCCCCGCGCCCGGCGAATGCGATAGGCGATCCCGCGCCAACGCAGGCGACCAGGGAGCTCCTCCGTCTCGCCGGGGTTCTCGAAGGTGGCGGGCTCCGGCGGGGAGAAGAGCAGAGAGGGGCGGGGCATGTGGCGGGGCTTGCTGGCTCCCCTGGCCCGGTGCTCCTGGGGGCGGATCCATGAGTAGGATCGCTCGGGGAGGAGCGAGGGCTCGGCGCGGGCGGCCAGCACGTTCTCCGGCCCGAGGCGAGCGGCGAGGACGTCCACGAGCTCGCCCACGTGCCGGTCGAGGGGTTGAGTCGCGGGGGTGCTGGCCGCCTCCGGAGGCTCCCAGGCTCCGACCTGTTGGGCAGGGAGGCGCCCGGTCCGGACCGCGACGAAGCGGATCCGCTCGATGCCGAAGCCGAGGTGCACGGACTCGACGCCGGGCCGGAGCATGGTCCAGAGGTGCCGCGGGTCAGCGCTGGGCCGGGAGAGGGAGATCGGCAGTCGTCGCGGCGGTAGGTCGGACGGCTCGAGCACGAGGGTTGCCTCCAGGACGCCTTGGCGCGCCCGTTGGAGCTCGCCACAGAGTTCGCCCACGAGTTCCTCGGCGACCAGGCTGATGGTCTCGGCTTGTCGGACCGGGCCCTCGAACACGCGCTCGGCCTGGGGAGGGCTCTCGAAGGCGAGGGGCGTGACCGATTCGAACGCGCGGCCGAGGGCCTGGTCGAGGCGCATGGCGACGTCGCCCCCGAACCGCGCCGCCACGCGGTCACGGTCGAGCCTCAGGAGTTCCTGGACCGACTCCACGCCGAGCTCGGCGAGGGCCTCGCAGGTGGCCCCGGGGAGCCGAAGCGCGGCGATGGGCAGCGGACCCAGGGCCAGGGCCTCATCGCCGCCGGGGACGATCTGGCGGGGCGTGCGTCCGAACCGCGCGATGGCGGACGCAGCGCCGACGGTGTCGGCCACCGCCAGGCGTGAGCCGATCTCCAGCCGGTGCATGGCACGCAGGACGGCACGGCAGAGCTCCTCTTCGTCGCCGAAGAGGCGCTCTGTGCCAGCGACGTCCACGAACAGGCCGTCGGGGGGCTCGAGGGCGACGAGCGGTGAGAAGCGGGCCATGAGCCACTGCCCGAGGGCGTGGAGCGCGCGCAGGTCGCGCTCCTCCGAGAGCTCCTCGACCCAGGGGTCCCCGTGGCGTGCGCGGACCTGGGGGTCGATCAGCGCCTGGGCCTCGGCGAGGGAGAGCCCGAGGCGTACACCGCGCCGGGCCGCCTCGTTGCAGCGGGCGGCCACGAGGGACCGGCCGTTGCTCGAGCGGGCGAGCAGGATACAGGAGGTCTTGGGAGCCCCGGGGCGCCGGGCCGCGCGGCGACGGCGGCGCTGGGCCAGATCAATGGACAGGGAACGCAGGTGGATGGCGAGTACGCGCCTCATGGGCCTTGCTCGGTCTTCAGGTGTCAGGCCCTCCTCATGGGCAGTTCTCCCTCGTTCGATTCACGCCCCTCCGTGTCGGGGGCGGTGCGGGCGGCCGCTAGCCGGCGCCTCGCCTCCGCTCGTGTGCGGTTCGGAGGGCGAGGATCTGGCTCCGGTGGAGCTGCTGGGCTCCCTTGGCGCGCAGGAGGGTCGCGCTCCAGGCCGGGCCGTCGCCGGCGCTCTCCCGCCGGCTGATCCGCCAGCGGGTGGTGGCGGCCGAGACCTCGCGTTCCTCTCCCGGTGGCCGCGCGAGTAGCACGAGGGCCTCGGAAGATGTGGCCGCGAGCTGGAGCCTGCGAGTGGCCGCCATCCCGAGCCCCGAGCCATCGGCGATCACGGCGGTGACGCCGGGGCACCGCAGGGCCGTGTCGATGGTCCAGAGGCGCAGGCTGGCGTCCTTGGGGGCGGCGAAGATGGACCGCTCGATGAGTCCCACTTCTGTGGGGGCTCGGTCGTGAGGTTCTGCGTGAGGTTCAGCGCGAGGTTCAGCGCCGGGTTCTGCGCCGGACTTGGCGCCGGCCTCCTCTCCGGAGCCTTCAGAGAGGGCGTCGTCCCCGGGCTCCAGGTGGACCTCGAACTCTCCGGCGGAGCGCTCCGCGTCGGGCGCCTGCTGCCCTTCGACCACAGCGGGTCGTCGCGCGACGGCGCCCGGGTAAGGCCAGACCCGACGTCCGATCCAGACGACCGAGGCGGGGGCGCTGCGGGCGGCGGCGTCGGAGGCGGCTCGGCGGGCGAGGTGCGTGAGGAGGAGCAGGGGAGGGCTCCACTCCCGCGTGCTGCGGTCCGCGAGAGCGGGGTCTGCACCGCCGACGCCAAACCACTCGTGGACGCACCCGCGGACGAGGCCGGCGGCGCCGCTTGTGGAGCCCGTGACACGGTCGATCGAGGGCCAGCCGCTGGAGACCGCGCGGGAAGGCCGCCCGAAGACCTCGGGGTCAGGCTCCGGAGCGCTGGTCAGAGGTCCGGTTCGCAGCTGCTCGAGCAGCGCCTCGATGCCTTGGGGCGATCGCATGGCGCGAGGGTAGGGTTTTGTTAGGTTGCTGCCTAGCCCTCTTCGCCCACCTCTGCGTCGGTCTTGGGTCGCCTCCCGCTGCTCGAGACGCGGCACGCCACGCGCACCGGGCGGAGGGCGAGGAGCACGATGACCGCGGTGAACAGCGCCCCGGGGAGGGCCACGATGCCCAGCAGCTCCAGGGTGACCTCGGCTGCCCTGGGGTGGTCGGGGTTGATCGAGCCGAACAGCCCGACGTAGAGGCGAGCGAGGTCCGCGAGCCCGAGAATCGCGCCCCCGGCCGCGGCCCACCAACCCCAGGGCTGACGGGTCAGGAGCCCGATGGCGCCGAGGGCCGCGGTGCCCGCAGCTAGATAGGTCAGGAGGAACGGGTGCAGCGAGCCCGTCAGGGGAGAGCGAACCGCGAGCACGCCGAACTCGCGGTTCACCTCGTTGACGCTCCAGACGGTCAGGAGCGGACCCAGCGCCGCGGCGACCAGCGCCAGCACGGCGGCTGCGTTGGTCGCCGCGGTCCGCTGGACCCGCCGGGCGTCCCGGAGCGCCTGGGCGCGCTCCGAGCGAGGTTGACCGCGTCGAGGAGTCAACGGCCTGGGCTCAGCTGGGGTCCACCTGGTGCATGTGGACATCCTGCTGCGGGAAGGGGAAGGAGATCCCCTCCTTGTCGAAGCGCAGCTTCATCTGGCGGCGCAGCTCGCAGACGGTCCCGAAGTACTGGCTGGTGGGGACCCAGGCCCGCACGTTGAAGTTCACCGAGGAGTCCGCGAGCTCCATCAGCATCACCTGCGCTCCGGGGTCGCTCTTGACGTGCTCCATGCTGTTCACGACGTCCAGCATCACGGCCTCGGCCTTCTCGATGTCGTCGTCGTAGGCGATGCCGAAGATCTGATCGATGCGGCGTGTCTCGTTGGCGGTGATGTTTCGGATCGTGCTGCCCCAGATGGACCCGTTCGGGATCGTCAGGCGCTGGTTGTCCGGGGTGAGGAGGGTCGTGGAGACCAGGGTCATGGCCTCGACCGAGCCGGTCTCGCCGGTCACGGTGACCACGTCACCGATGTCATAGGGGCGGTAGAGCAGGAGCATCACGCCCGCGGCGAAGTTGCCCAGGGTGTCTTGGAGCGCAAAGCCGACCACGAAGCCCATCACGCCGACGCCGGCGAGGAGCGGCGCGACGTTCACGCCGATGGTCTGCAGGGCGATGATGAGGCCGACGAAGAAGATCACCTTGGTGACCGTGTTCTCCACGAAGTTCTTGAAGAGCTCACTCGCGTTGAGCTTCGAGCGCTCGAGGCCTCCGCGGGTCAGGCGGGCGAGCCACCGCCCGATGATCTTCGAGACGAAGAGGATCAGGAAGAAGAGGAGCAGGTTGCCGATGAGGCGGGGTCCGTCTTCGACGACCCACTCCTTCAGGACGACGTCGGGCTCCTCCTTCAGGCGCTTGAAGAGAGAGTCCATCTGGTCACCGATGCCCTCCTCTTTATTCTCTCCTGCCTCGGAATCCTCTCCGGCAGCGGCGGAGTCCTCGGGAGAGGACTGAGCGAAGCTGGTGATTGGCTGGGGGTTGGGGGCGCCTGCCAGGGCGGGCGAGCCGAGCGAGAAGAGGAGGCTGAGGCCGAGGGCGAGGGCCCCGAGAGCTCTCCACATGTGGGCTTGAATGGTCATGGCGGAGACCATGAGGTCTATTCCTCTGGTTGGCAATGTCGTCCTGCCCCGAAGGAGGTCCGGGGGATTTCCAACTGGTGTCGGGCATTGAAAACTCCTCCACCGGGGGCCTTCGGGCCGACTTCGTCTCGGGGCGATTTCTCTGCCCAAGGGTCAGCGGCGTGCGGGAGCTGACTCGACCTGGGCGGGGAGAAACCAGCCGCCCGAGGTGACGTCGCCGGTCAAGGGACGCTCAAGCCCTTGACGATTCGACGGGCCGATTCGCCGGGACCTCGGGGACGACGGCGAGAGCGGCAACGCGAGTCGCGAGCCGTCGCAGAACCCCTGTTTGGAGAGGGATTGGGCGGCTTCGGAGCCCACGCGAGGGAGAGGTCGATGCTGCCGCTGAGGCGTCGAAGGACGGCGCATCTTGCTTCACAAAGGGGCTCATGCCTTCGCCTCGACTTCAAGAGCAATGAGCATGCGATTGACCCGCGGACCGCCCAATCCTCGCGCCGCCACCCACGCACAGGGCGGCGGTGAATCACAACGAACTCCAAGAGGCATTCTCGACATGAAGACCCCGCACCTCGCATCTCTCCTCGTGGCCGCGCTCGCGCCACAGGCCATCGCTCAGGACTCCTCCCCCGCCCCCTGGGACGGGTTCCTCGAGGGTATCCAGGACTCCTTCGTCGCCCGCCGCGCCGGCACTGTTGACGGCACCGACCCCGGCGGCTTCTACCGGATCGGCAACTACCCCATCCTGGAAAACCTCGCCGCGGGGGAGTCGATCGATGAGGAGACGGTCTGCGAGATCGTCGCCGCGTCCGAGGACGGTATGACGCTGATCTACTCGGACAGCGAGATGGAGCGCCTCGGCTTCGTCGACATCACGGACCCCGCCGATCCTCACGGCATGGGCTTCGTCCAGCTCCCCGGGGAGCCGACCGCGGTCTCGGTCTCCGGTGACTACGCGCTCTGCGCGATCAACACGAGCGCCAACTTCGTCGACACCTCCGGGGATCTCCTCGTCGTCGACATCGCCTCCCAGACCATCGTTCGCACCATGCCGCTCGGCGGCCAGCCGGACAGCGTGGCGGTCAGCCCCGACGGGCAGTTCTGCGCCATCGCCATCGAGAACGAGCGAGATGAGGACGACCCCGCGACCGGCGGAGCGCCCCCGCAGCTGCCCGCTGGCTACCTCGTCATCATCGACCTGATCGGGCACGACCCGAACAACTGGACGCTCCGGACGGTCGACATGACCGGGATCGCGGACCTCTACCCCGAGGACCCCGAGCCCGAGTTCGTCGACATCAGCGCCCTGAACATCTGCGCCGTGACCCTGCAGGAGAACAACCACATCGTGCTGGTGGAGCTCCACTCGGGCGCGGTCGTGTGGGACTTCTCGTGCGGGACGGTGGACCTCGTCGACATCGACACCAACGAGAACGGTCTCATCGAGCAGAACACCTCCCTGAGCGCCGTGCCGCGTGAGCCGGACGCCATCACCTGGATCTCGCCCTTCACCCTCGCGACGGCGGACGAGGGCGACCTCAACGGCGGGAGCCGCGGCTTCACCGTCTGGTCCATCTTCGGTCGGACCGAGATCGAGACCGGTAACTTCCTCGAGCACATGACCGCGGCCCTCGGCCATTACCCCGAGGAGCGCTCGGAGAACAAGGGCAACGAGCCCGAGGGCGTCGAGTACGCATCCTACGGCGGCTTCGACTTTCTCTTCGTCGGTTCGGAGCGCGCTGGCTTGGTGTCGGCCTACCTCCTCGATCGCTCGAGCGCCTCGGGGCTCGGCCTCGGGATGGAACTCTGGGACGTGATGCCCGCTGGCGTGGGTCCGGAGGGCCTGCTGGCCATCCCGTCCCGTGACCTCTTCATCGTCGCCAACGAGAAGGACGACCGCGGGGACAAGCTCCGTTCGTCGCTCATGATCTACGAGTACGGCTTCGCGGACGCTGACTCGGCCCTCTATCCGCAGTTCGGTGACGCGACCTGGGACCCGACGACCGGCGGCGCACCGCTGGCCTCCATCGGGGCTCTCTCTGGCATGACCGCGTCGCCCTTCGCCCCTGGCGGAGATGAGGCGGTCTTCGGTGTGCACGACAGCTTCTACGGCCGCTCGAGCGTCTACTTCGGTGGGCCCTTCATCCAGAACAACGTCTCCGTCGCCTACGGCCTCGGCGGCGTCTGGCCGATCGAGGACACCTACGGCCGACTCGAGAACGCGCTGCAGCGCGTGAAGTTCGCGCTGCCGAACACGCCCGAGTTCCAGATCGGCGACATCATCAATGCAGACGGAACGGTGAACCTCGACCTCGAGGGCATCGGCGCGACCGTCGACGGCAGCGGTGATCCGGTCTTCTACGTCGTGTCCGAGGGGACCGGCAACCTCTCCGGCGGCGTGAGCGATCCCAACGATCGGCCCTTCGAGCGCCCGAACGTCATCCTCGAGCTGAAGATCGCGTCGACGCCCCTCGGCGGCGGCGGCGGTCCGATCAACGCCACGCTGGAGATCACCCGGGTGATCAGCCTCCCCTTCGCGCTGCTCGCGGAGCAGCTCCGCTTCGGTCTCGAGGGCGTGTGCGTCGGCAACGACGGAGCCCTCTACGTCTGCTTCCAGCGGGCGTGGCAGGGCTTCGGTGACCCCGCTGACCGCGCACGGATCGGCCGGTTCGACCTCTCGACGGGCCAGTGGGGCTTCGCCTACTACCCGCTCGAGGCGCCCGCGTCCGCGAACGGCGGCTGGGTGGGCCTCTCCGAGATTGCCAACGTCGGAGACGGCCGCCTCGCGGTCATCGAGCGTGACAACCAGGGCAACGTGGACGCCGCGATCAAGCGAATCTACTCCTTCGACCCCGCCTCGGTGACCTTCACGGCTGACCCGTCGGTGACGCCGCACACGCTGGCGAAGACCATGGAGTTCGACGTGCTCACCTCTGGCCTCTTCGAGGCCGTCAGCGTGCCCCCGCTCGAGAAGCTCGAGAGCATGGTCATCGCGCCGAACGGCGACGTCTGGATCGCCAACGACAACGATGGTGTGGACGACAACAGCGGTGAGACCTGTGTCTTCCCGATCTACGGGCTCTTCGACTGAGCTGCCCCCCGCCCAGGGATAGGAAGGGGACCCTCCGGCTGTAGTGGAGGGTCCCGAGTGCTTTGCGCCGCGCCCGCTTCCGTAGGAGGGGGCGCGGCGCCCCCATGTGGCTCCGATGGAGACTCGGGGTGCGACGACATGGGGGCATGGCCCCCGGGAGCACTCCCAGGGCGTTGGAGCGCCTTGGAGGGGGTTGCAGGGCTGAGATGCTGAGGGACAATAGGGGAGGTGCCGGAGGACCCAAGAGACCCGGCGCCCCACGTTCCATGATTCGATCGCTTCCCATCATCGTCGGTCTCGCCCTCGCGGCGCCCGCGAACCCAGCCCTGGGCCAGAACGCGCGCGCGGTCCCCATGGCGCGCACGCGGGCTGCGACGCCTGCGGGCCCTTCGACCTTCGTCCAGCAGCTGTTCGTGGTCTCCAACTGGCACGCGGAGCTGCGGGTGGTGCTCACCGAGCAGATCGGGACCGGCGCGGACCTCTACCTCCGCAAGGGCGCACCTCCGACGCTCACCGACTGGGACGCGCGTTCCCGGACGAGCGGCACCTCGAACGAGGTCATCGTCCTCGACGCCGGCTCGGTCCCCGCCCTTGAGTCGGGTATCTGGTACGTCGGCGTTCACAGGCCTGCGGGCACGGTCTACGACCTGGGCATCGAGCGCGGGTCCAAGGCCTCATCGCGGCCGGGCATGGGAGCGATGCCCTACGCCGAGGGGACCACCTTCCGCGTCTGGGCGCCGGACGCCGACGCGGTGCACGTCGCAGGACCGTTCAACGCGTGGTCACCCAGCTCAGCGCCGCTCACGGCGGAGGGGGACGGGAACTGGTCGCTGGACGTCCGGGGACTCGGGCCCGGGGACCGCTACAAGTACGTGGTCGACACGGGAACACAGCTCAACTGGCGCGCCGACCCGCGCTCGCGGGAGGTCACGAACAGCGTCGGAGACAGCGTGATCGTGGATCCCGATGCCTTCGCGTGGACCGGGCAGTTCTTCACGCCTCAGTGGAATGACACCGTGCACTACGAGCTGCACATCGGGACGTTCAACGATCTGCCCGGCGGAGCGCCGGGGTCGTTTGGCTCCGCGCTGCAGCGCCTCGACCACCTCCAGAGCCTCGGCGTGAACATGATCGCGCTCATGCCCATCAACGAGTTCCCCGGGGAGTTCTCCTGGGGCTACAACCCGGCGCACCCCTTCGCGCCCGAGACCGCCTACGGGGACGTCGAGGACGTGAAGCGCTTCGTCCAGGCGGCCCACGACCGGGGGATCGGGGTGACCCTCGACGTGCTCTACAACCACCTGGGGCCCAACGACATCCCGCACTGGCAGTTCGACGGATCGTTCCCGGGTCGAAGCGGCGGCAACTATTTCTACGACGACTTCAACGCCCAGACGCCCTGGGGCAACACGCGCCCCGACTATGGCCGCGGCGAGGTCCGTCAGTACATCCGCGACAACGCGCTGATGTGGCTCGAGGAGTTCCGCATGGACGGGCTCCGCTTCGACGCGACGGCGTACATCCGCGAGGGCCCGGGGGGGGACCTGCCGGACGGCTGGTCCCTGATGCAGTGGATCAACAACGAGATCGACGCGGTGCAGCCCTGGAAGCTCATCATCGCCGAGGACATGCGGCTCAACGAGTGGGTCACCAAGACCACCGGCGCGGGCGGGGCGGGCTTCGACTCCCAGTGGGACGCTGGCTTCGTCCACCCGATCCGGGCGGCCGTCATCACCCCGAACGACGCGGACCGTGATATGTGGTCCGTGCGCGACGTGCTCTACGCCCGCTACAACTCGGACGCCTTCGAGCGGGTCGTCTACACCGAGTCCCA
>CAJQPT010000203.1 GCA_905480285.1 uncultured bacterium | reverse complement strand
AGCTCACCCAAGGAACCGCCCCGCGGAGCGACGCCGCTCAGGATGGCAGCCTGGACTCGCCACCGAGAGCACTTCGTGGCATCGTCTTCCCGCATGGGTGTCCCGCGCAGAACATGGGCCCGGTTGACGCTGGTCGCCGTGATCGCCCCGGGGCTCCCCCTGGCGGCATTCCCGGCGGCGTCTCCCGCTGGTCTTCCAACTGGTCTTCCAACTGGTTCTCCAACTGGTCCTTCGGCTGGGTTGCTCGCCGTACACGCAGCGGCTCTCCACGCGGCGACCGCTACAGCGGGCCCGTCCGTCTCCACGGCTGCACCCGTCGCGCCTCGGCCCCCGCAGCCAGCGCCGATCGCTGATGAGGGCCCGCTGCGAAACAGCAGCCCGCTCCCCGACCAGCAGATCGCGAGCGCAGCCCTGCGCGTTGGAGACGACGCCTGGGACGCCTCACTGGTCACGGGCGAAGCCGATAGAGACTCGGCACGGGTTCGTGCCTTCGACAGCTGGCGCAACGCGCTCGTCCTCTCGACGTCCGGGGACGGCCTCCGGCTCCTCACCGATCCGGACGCTCGCAGGCCATGGCTGCCCGACCCCGACGGGACCCACGCCCGCCGCTCCGAGGACGCAGCTGTCGCCGTCCAGCGCCGACTCGCGGCCATTCCCGACGAGGCCCGTACCGCCTGGGTCGAGCGCTTCGCCGCCAGCGCAGAGGCCGCCCTTCGCCGCGAGTTGCAGCAGGAGGCCGTCTCTCAGGAGGGCCTCGGCCAGGTCGAGCGGACCTACCCCGCGACCGTCGCGGCCTGCCGCGCCGCCCTCGCGATGGCCGACCTCATGCTCGAGGAGGGCCTCCCTTTCAAGGCCACCGTGTGGACGACTCGCGCAGAGCAACACGTGGACCTGGGCGCAGCAGCGTGGGGCAACGAGTGGGCCGCGGCCTCACGCTCCGCCGTGGCACGCCGCCGAGCCGAAGTCCGCGGTCAGAGCGCAACCGGGTTTGTCGGCGACCACAGCCGCCCGCAAGCGGCGCTCCCCGGCCCACGGCCCACCTCCGCGGATCCCCCGGTCCTCCGACTCGAGGGGAGCTACCGGATCTCCGGGATCTCGAGGACCCCGGATGAGCCCCTCGGTCGCGGCCTCGGCTCGGGAGTCGCGGTGTTCCGCGACGGGAGCCTCCTTGTCCAGGGCGCCTACGGCGTCCTGCTGGCCGCCGAGGTGAACGACGGGTGGAAGGTCCAGGTGCGGGAGAGGCCGGACGTGCTGTTCGGAGCGGACCGGCCCATTGTCCGAGCCTCCGCATCCGCTGGGGGTTGGAAGTCCTACCCCGCGTGCGACGGCGAGCACGCCGCGCTGGTCTTCGGTCGAGGAACACGGCGGCGACCGTTGCAAGACATCGAAGTTCCGCCGGCGGGGAACACGCTCGGCGTGCTCGAGTATGCGCGACAGGAGCAGGCCCTGGATCCGACCTGGGTCCTCCGCGACGGGTATCAGGTCCGCAACCCGACCCGCAAGCCGGACCCCGCCGACCAGCCCGGAATCTCGCTCGTCGGCGGGAAGAGGCGGCTGGTGGCCGGCTGGGACTTCGGCCGCGGCTGGGAGTTCCAGCCCGGCCCGCTGATCGTCGACGGGTCCGTCTTTGTCCTGGCACGCGGGATGGGCGACCCCACCCACGAAGGCTCCGACCACGCCGACGAGGTCCGGTTGATCAACATCGACCTGGACTCGGGCGATCTGCGCTGGTCGCGGGAGGTGACCACGGAGCGCGGGTTGATCGACCCGGCCATGCGCGGGCGCGCGGGCTACTTCGCGACCACGACCATGCCGCTGAACATCGACCGCTCCACCGGACACCTGCTGGTGGGCACCAACGTCGGCCTGGTCAGCGCCTACGACGTCGCGGACGGCCGGCTCGCGTGGGCCATTCGCACCCAGCGCCGCAGTGCCTCAGACAGAGGCTGGCCAGGGTCAAGGCCGGTGCTGGTGGTCGGGGACACCGCCTGGGCGACCCCCTTCGATTCCGAGTTCGCCTACGCCCTGCCCACAGGCCCCGCCCCTCTGGATGGGAGCCTCTTCAGGGAGCCCCCGCGGGCGCGGCGCGGCGCGATCGACCTGGCGGCCGTGGACCCGGGGTCGGCCGGCCAGCCTTCCCGGCTCGTGCTCCTTGGGCGGGACGGGCGATTCAACGCGGTCCTCGTGGAGGATGCCCTTGGAACACGCCATCCGGCGACCTTTCTCGCCCCCGATGAGGGCTTCGCAGGTCGCCCGGCCGTGGGCTCCGGGGGCCTCATCTTCGCGGGAACCCGTGAGGTCGGGATCCTGGGCCTCGCCGCCGAGCTGCGACTGGTCGCCGCTGCGTCGATCCCGAGCCTCGGAGCCGGCCGCGGAGGCGACGTGGTGCTCCACGGAGGCCACGTGCACGTCATCGGCCGCGACACGGTGTGGATCTGGGGTCGGGAGTGACCCCGCTCGGACCGCCGGCTGGCCGCTGACCCGGCTCATCGGCGGCCGGAGTGACTTCAGATACGAGCCTCCGCGCCTGTAAAGCTCCGGTCGCGGTTCGGGGTAACGCTCGCGCCGGGCTAAGTTAAGGGTCGATGACCGGCTCCCTGCTGGCGCTCGACCTGTGCTCAGCGATCCGCTGTAGGCCCAGGCCAGCGGGCGGGCTAGATGACTCGCTCTCTCCACTGGCCTCACCCGGAGGCCTCATCCGGAGGCTGCGCCCACTCCAGGCGTCGTCCTCCGTATCCCGTACTCCTCGAATCCGATCCGAACCCCGGGACGACTCCCCAGCATGCTCGAATCCAAGCTCGAACGCCTCCGAACGGTCCACTCGTCCATGAAGGGCGAGCTCCAGCGCGTGATTGTCGGTCAGGAAGACGTCCTCGACGAGCTCCTGCTCGCCATCCTGACCCGCGGTCACTGCCTCCTCGTGGGCGTCCCGGGCCTCGCCAAGACGCTCATGATCTCGAGCCTGGCCAAGACGATGGACCTGTCGTTCAACCGCATTCAGTTCACCCCGGACCTGATGCCGTCGGACATCACCGGGACGGAGCTGCTTCACATCGACCCGGAGACCAGCGCGCGGTCCTTCCGCTTCGAGGCTGGCCCGCTCTTCGCGAGCGTCATCCTCGCGGACGAGATCAACCGGACGCCGCCCAAGACCCAGGCGGCTCTGCTCGAGGCGATGCAGGAGCGCCACGTGACCTCCGGTGGCACCACCCACGAGCTGCCGGAACCGTTCTTCGTGCTCGCCACCCAGAACCCCATCGAGCAGGAGGGGACCTATCCCCTCCCCGAAGCTCAGCTCGACCGCTTCATGTTCATGGTCCAGGTCGGCTATCCCGACGCGGACGAGGAGCGCGAGATCCTCAAGCGCACCACCGGCGGTGGCGGCGCCGAGGTCTCGAGCGTGGTCTCTGCGGATGAGCTCAAGGAGCTGCAGGACACGATCCGCGAGCTGCCCGTGGCCGACGCGGTGTTTGACTACGCGCTCGGGCTGGCCCGCGCCACCCGCGTGCGTGCCGGTGACCCGCTGCCGTTCATCCGCGAGAACGTCTCCTGGGGAGCCGGACCGCGGGCGAGTCAATTCCTCATCCTCGGCGCCAAGGCCCACGCCGCCCTCGCCGGCCGGACGCACGTGTCCATCGAGGACGTACGCGCCGTCGCGAAGCCCGTCTTGCGGCACCGGATCGTCACGAACTTCACGGCGCAGGCCGAGGGGATCACCTCCGACCACCTGATCGACCGCCTGATCGATGAGATCGATCCGGCCCAGGCTGTCGGCGCCGGCCTCCCCGGCGTCCGTGACCAGTCGGCCAGCTGAGGCCAGGCACGCTCTCTTCCGTGGCCCGTACCAACGGCACCATTGACCCCGCCGTCCTCGACAAGCTGTCGGGGCTCGAGCTCGTCGCCAGACGAGCCGTCGAGGGTTTCATGGCGGGCGTCCACGCCTCGCCCCAGCGCGGTAGCTCCGTGGAGTTCGCGCAGCACCGCGCCTATGCCCCCGGAGACGAGGTGCGGAAGGTGGACTGGAAGGTGTTCGCTCGCTCCGAGCGCCTCGTAGTCAAGGAGTACGTGGAGGAGACCAACCTCTCCCTCAACCTGCTCGTGGACGCCTCCGAGTCCATGGGCTTTGGCTCGACCGGCTGGACCAAGCTCGACTACGCCCGCTGGGGAGCTGCGGCGCTCGCGCACCTCGTCCTCGGGAAGCGAGACACCGCTGGGCTCGTGATCTTCGACGACAGCATCAGGGCGAAGGTCCCTCCCGGTAACGGAGCTCCCCAGGAGGCCGCGATCCTGCGGTCGCTCGAGGAGGCCAGTCCGGGCGGCCCGACCGCGGTCGGCGAGGTCCTGCACAGCCTGGTGCCCCGCATCCGTCGGCGCGGCATCACCGCCGTGTTCTCGGACTTCTTCGACGACATCGACAGCATCCTCGAGGGGATCAAGCGACTGGTCCACGAGGGGCACGAGCCCATCCTGTTCCAGGTCGTCGACCCCCTGGAGACCTCCTTCGACCTCGACGCCCTCGTCAAGCTCGAAGGGCTCGAGGGTGCGGGCAACCTGAAGGTGGACCCCAAGGCCATTCGCGAGGCTTACCTGGAGGAGATCAACGCCCACACGCGTGAGCTCGCCCAGCGCGCGCGTGCCCTCTCCGTCGACTTCGTCCACGTCTCCACCAACGAGCCCCTCGACGCTGTCATGGCGGCGTACCTCTCGCGGCGTCTGGCCCGCGCGCGCTCGGGCGGCTAGCCCCCGCACCCCAGCGCCGGCCGCACCCTCGCGCCGGCTGCACCACGGCACCGGCCCTCCCCCTCCCGCTACTCTTCCGGCCCCCCCCCACACCGCCCTCAGAGGCCCCCTTGATCGAAGGCTTCTTGAATCCAGGACTCGCGATCGGCGCGACGCTCGCCGCCGTCCCGCTCGTGATCCACCTGCTGAATCGTCAGCGCCACCGGCCACAGCGCTGGGCGGCGATGCGGTTCGTTCTGGCGGCTTACAGGAAGACGCGGCGCAGGGTCCAGCTGGAGAATCTCCTGCTGCTGCTCCTGCGCATGCTCGCGGTGGCAGCCCTCGCGTTCGCGGTGGCCCGCCCCTTCGCTTCGGGCGACAGCCCGCTCATCGGCCTCCAGGAGGAGCGCCGGGACCTCGTGCTCGTGATCGATGGCTCCGCGTCCACCGGCTACCGCGCCGAGGTGGAGAGCGTGTTCGGCCGCATCAAGGAGCGCGCTGGACTCCTCCTCGAAGGGCTCGATGAGGGCCGAGGTGATCGGGCCCGGCTGATCCTCGCGGGCGACCGCCCGCGGGTCTTCCCCTGGACCGATCCTGCCGACGCGCGCTCGATCCTCCAGTCGATCGAGCGCCCCCTCGACGAGTCCCTGGACCTGGCGCTCGCGCTCGGTGAGGTCGCGGCCGTGCTGGAGGAAAGCGCCCAGCGCGGAGCCGGCGGCGGCGCCGAGGTCCGCCTGCTGAGCGACCTCCAGGAGAGCACGTTCCTCGCCATCAGCTCCTCCCCATCGGCCGCGGAGGGTGAGGCGCGACCGGCCCTCGCCGAGCAGCTCTCCCGGATCGAGGCGCTCGGCCTCGCGGTGCTCGTCGAGGACCTCGGCCGGGGAGAACTCACGCCGCCGAACCTGTCGGTGGACTCGATCCTCGTCCTCGGCGAGGGGCCGCGAGCGGGGACTCCCTTCGAGGTGGCCGTGGGGGTGACCAATCACGGGGAGCGGGAGCTTCTCGCGGAGCGAGTCGCCCTCAAGGTGGGCGGGGAGCGGCTCCCCAGCCAGCGCATCGACATCCCCGCACGGGGTAAGGCCGAGGCGGTGTTCACCGTCACGCTGGAGGACCCGGGCTACCTCGACATCGTCGCCACGCTGGAGGGCGACCGCCTCAGCGTCGACGACAGCCGCGCGCGGGTGGTCCTCGCGCCGCCGCCCCTCGAGGTCCTCGTGGTCAACGGCGCACCGGCCGACCGGGTGGAGGAAGACGAGGCTGGATACCTGCTCGCGGTCCTCGAGCCTCCCACCGACGAGCTCGGTGTTGACGGGGCATCGAGCAGCCCCTTCCGGGTCCGAACCATCTCCCCCTCGGAGCTCGACGCCGCGGACTCCCCCATCGAGGAGGCCGATCTCATCGTCCTCGCGAACGTTCCGCCCCTCTCGAGCGCCGCCGTCACGCGGCTCGAGGAGCGCGTGGCCGCGGGTGCAGGCCTGCTGATCACCGCGGGCGACCGCCTCGGCGACCTCTCTGGCTGGAGCCAGGACCTGTTCCGTACGGACGGCACAGGCCTGCTCCCGGGTGAACCGGTCCGGAGAGTCTCGGCCGCGGACCGCACGCGCTACTACCGCGTGAACGAGTTCGACGAGGAGCATCCCGCGCTCAACTTCTTCGGTGATGAGCGCTGGCGGCCGCTGCTGACCGAGGCGCCTTTCTACGACTTCGTGTCCTTCACGCCGTCCCCCACGGCCCGCGTCCTGGCCGCCTTCGATGACACCGCGCGCAGTCCCTTCCTCCTGGAGCGCGGCTACGGAGACGGGAAGGTGGTGCTCTGGACAAGCAGCCTGGATCGGGCCTGGAACCGAGTCCCCGACTCGCCGGGGACTTTCGTTCCGCTGGTCCTCGAGCTCGTCCAGGACCTGGGGGCCCGCTTCCAGCAGGAGCGGAACCTGGCCGTGGGGAGCGGCATCGAGCTGGTGGTCGACAGCTTCCCCCGGGCGGCCACGCTGATCTCACCCAGCGGCGCCCAGCGCCCCATCGAGGGTGACTCCACCGAGCGCCCCGATCGTCGCTGGGCGCTGCCCATGCTGGACGGGAGCTGGATGGACTCCGTGGGTGTCTACACCGTCCGTACCGAGGGCGGGCGAACCCAGCCGGTGGCCGTGCAGCTCGACGCCCGAGAGAGCGACCTCGCGCGCGCCACTGCCCTCGAGGTCGAGGCGATCCACCCCGCTCTCCGTGTCGCCACGGTGAACACCGAGGGCGGCGAGGTCGAGGCCAGCATCGCGCCCCGCCAGGGAGAGCTCTGGCGCTGGCTCGCCCTCGCGGCCCTCATCTTCCTCGTGGCGGAGTCCCTCTGGGGCGCCTGGATTGGCACCCGCCGGAGGGTCCACTCATGAGTCCGCTCCTCGTACTGCTCCAGGGAGGCGGCGACGCCGCCGTCCCCGCGGCCAGCAAGGCCGCTGGCGAGGCCATCCAGGAGACCTGGCGGCTCATGGATCTGCCCGCGCTCTGGGTGGTGGTGCTCCTCCTGATCCCGGGGGCCTTTGGCGTCGCCTATCTCGCCTACTGGCGCGAGTCGATCTCCACCCGAGCGAGGTGGAGCATGGTCACGCTGCGAGCCCTGAGCTTCCTTCTCCTGCTCACGGTTCTCGCCCGTCCCGTTCATGTGCGTCAGCAGCAGAACGTGATCTCCCCTGAGGTCCTCCTGCTGTTCGACGACTCCGGGTCGATGACCCGGCAGGACCCGTACACCGGAGACCCTGAGGCGCGCGCTGCGCTGCAGGCGCTGACCGGCAAGTCGCCCGAGGCCCTCAGCCGCACCGACATCGCCCTCGCTGTCCGAGACCGGGTCGAGCAGCTCGCGACGGACCGCGGATATATCCCCAGGACGTTCCGCTTCGCCGAGGACCTCGAGCCCTTGGCGTCGGGGAGCCCCCTCGACGGCAAGGGGTCCGCGACCGCCATCGGCGACGCGATCCGGGCCGCGCTCGCGGGCCACAGGGGCCGGTACGTCTCCGACGTGGTGATCGTTAGCGACGGCCGCTCCAACACCGGCTCCGTCATCGAAGAGGCGGTCGGAGCGGCAGGGGTCGCTGGCGTGGCCCTCAACACCGTGGTCGTGGGCGACGACCGCACAGAGGTCAACCTCGCGATCGAGCTTGTGGACTCACCCAGCTCGGTCCTCGAGGGCGACCAGATCGAGATCGCGGCGCGCGTGTCGGCGCGCGGCACCGACGGTGGCAGCGTCGTCCTGCAGCTCGAGGAGCTCTCCACCACGGGCTCGGACGAGGTTCGGATCGTGACCTCCGAGGAGGTCCCCCTCGTGGACTCGGGTGACCGCGTGGTCCTCGTCGCAGGGCGCGACGCCCTCGACTACGGCTCGAGCGAGCGACGCTTCCGACTCAGGGTGGAGCCCCTCGAGGGCGAGCGCGTGACGGACGACAACCAGCTCACCGTCTCGGTCACCGTGACCCGCGAGAAGGTCCGCGTGCTCTACGTGGAGGGCTACCCCCGCTACGAGTACCGCTTCCTCAACACCGAGCTGCGGCGGATCGACGACCGGATCGATGTGCAGCTCTTCCTGCTGTCAGCGACTCCAGACTTCCAGCAGGACCGGACCCGCGGCCTCCAATCCCTCACGGCGGTGCCGACCTCCCGCGAGGAGCTGCTCCAGAACTACGACGTCATCATCCTCGGCGACATCAACCCCTACGACATCTCTCCGGACCCTGCCCGGGGAGAAGAGTTCGTGAGGTCGCTCTTCGAGTTCGTCGAGCGGGGCGGCGGGCTCTGCATCATCGCCGGTCAGTACGACATGCCGCGCTCCATCGCAGGGACCGAGTTCGCGGACCTGTTACCGGTGGAGCTCGACCGCGCAGGGGTGTCCATGCTCGACGTGCCGACGGCCAAGGAGCACCGCTACACCCTCGAGGATCCTGGCGCACCCCATGAGATCGTGCGGCTCGAGCAGGACGCCGAGACCAACCGCGCGCTCTGGGAAGATGAGCGCGGGCTCCGTGGGTTCTACTGGCACTACCCGGTGCGCGGCGCCAAGGCCGGCTCCCAGGTGCTCCTCCGTCACCCGATCGCCTCCATCGCGGGCGGCGGCGAACGTGATCCCCTGCTGGTCACGGGGTACTTCCCCTCGGGGCGGACCCTGTTCCTCGCCGTGGAGGCCACCAACCGCTGGCGCTTCCGCTTTGGCTATCGCTACTACGAGGCCTTCTGGCGCAACGCCCTGCGCTGGCTCGCCCTCGGCCGGATGCGAAGCGGGGATCGACGGTTCGAGCTCGAGTCCCTCCGCACCGAGTACGACATCTCCGATCGCGTGACGCTTGAGGCCCGGGTCCTCGACGAGGACTTCCAGCCCAGCGATGAGCCCGCTCAGGAGATCATCCTGCGCACGCCCGACGGGGACGAGACCGAGCTGGTTCTAGCCGGCGTCGAGGGCCGCCCAGGTCTCTATCGCGGCACCTATCAGCCCGAGCGGCCGGGGCGCTACGTTTCCCTCGTGGAGTCCGAGACCGGCGGCGAGCGCGTCCGGACGGAGTTCGATGTGCTCCTCCCCTCCCGGGAGAACGCTGACCCGAGCCCCGACCCTGTGCTCATGGAGCGCCTGGCCACCCTGACCGGGGGGATCTCAACCTCCGCCGCGGACCTCGACGCCATCGAAGAGGCGTTCCCCGCCGACCAGGAGCGCCGCGAGCCCGTTTCGAGCCAGCTCGAAGACGCCTGGGACCGCTGGGCGACCCTGCTGCTCGCGCTGGCCCTGCTCGGATCGGAATGGCTCCTTAGAAAACGGATGGAGCTCATCTAAGAGAGATGGTGGACCACTGGAAGACAACGCGAGCCGCGCGCGGCGCGAGCAGGCCTCTCTTGCTCGCGGCGACGGCAGCATGGTGTCTCTCCGTCGGCGCGGCGGCCGCGCCGGAGCCCCAGGAGGAAGCGGACGAGAACTTCCGTCCGCGCGCCTTCCAGCTCTACGACACCCAGGCCGCCCGAGCGGTCGCCAATCAAGCCGCGGACCATGTGGCTGCGGGGCGCTGGTCGGAGGCCATCGAGGGACTACAAACTCTGATCGAAGACCACCGCGGCGAGGTCCTCGGCGCCGAGCGCCCGCAGGCGCTGGGCGCGCTCAAGCCATCACAGACTGACGTCCACCCTGGCGCCTCCAGCTGGGCAGCCCGCGAACTCTTCGCCCTGCCCGCCGAGGGTCGAGACCTCTACAGACAGCGCTTCGGCCGCAGGGCGCGCCTCGCCCTCGAGCGTGCCATCGCGGCGGGAGACCGAGGTGGGCTCTCCGACGTGGCGCGGCGCTGGCCCCTCTCGGAGTCCGCCGAGCGTGCCTGGTGGGCCCTCGGAGACCTGGAGCTTGAGCTCGGCCACGCGGGCGACGGGCTCCGTGCCTGGGCTCGCGCGGCGGCCCTGCGCCTCGGCCAGCCCCAACGGGTGACCGTCACCCGCAAGGACTGGGCAGCGCTCCGAGCCGACCTCGGCGACGGAGCCCCCGGGGCCCTCGCGCGCGCCGACCTCGCGGCCGCTCTGCTCGAGGAGTCCGGGGCCGAGGGCGGCTCTCGGGCCTCACGGGAGGCCAGCTTCTCCCGGGGCCCGGCGACCTCCGTGGCGGCCGCGGCGATCACCTCCTCGGTTCGCGACGGGGAGGACGGTTCGGCCTCATGGCCCTCCCCCTTCACGCTGCCCAGAGGCCCCTTCGCCAACCTGAACGGGTCCAGTCGACTCTTCCCCCAGCGCGTCGGGGACACCGTCATCGTCAACACGTCACGGAGCGTGCACGCGATCGACGCCTTCGACGGGTCTCCGCTCTGGAGCCTCGAGCCCTCGGCGCTCGACTGGGACAACGGCCGCGGGAAGAGCGACTTCGACGACGCAGTGGACACCTCGGAGAGGATCGTCACGGTCGCCGCGGGGCGCGGCATCGTGGTGGCGCCGCTCCAGATCCCGTTCTCCTTCGAGCAGCGCGATCAGTACAACGAGATGTCCATCATCGTGGAGATCCCTGAGCGCCGGCTCATGGCCCTCGACCTCGAGACCGGCGAGCCCCTGTGGAACACCATGCCCCCCGACGGCTGGGATGGTGACTCGGGGTCCTTTGCCGAGCGCATGACCGTGGTGGGCCCCCCCACCATCGTCGGGGCGCGCGTCCTGGTGCCGATGGCACGCCTCCGAGGTCGCATCGAGCTCCACCTCGGCTGCTTTGACCTCTCGACGGGCGAGGTGCTGTGGTCTGCTCCCGTCGTCACGGGGCAGCGCACGCTGAACATGTTCGGTCGGGCGAACGTCGAGTTCTCGGCGCCGCCGCCGGTGGTGTTTGGAGATACGGTCATCGTCGCCACCCAGCTCGGGCTGGTCGCCGCCCTGGACCTGTTCACGGGGGAGACCCGCTGGGACGCGCTCTACGATCAGGTCCCGATCCAGCCGCCCCAGTACTACGCAGCGGGCTGGATCGCCAACCTGTGGCGGAACTCCCCGCCCATCATCTCGGGTGACACGGTCCTGGTGGCGCCGTTCGATGGAGAGGCCTTGATCGCGCTCGACGCCGAGACCGGGGCCACGCTCTGGTCCATGGATCAGCGACTCTTGACCCGCGAGCTGGGCATCCGCTCGACGAGGAGTCGCCGCCGGCCCGGCGCAGGCCTGGCGCTCCTGCTCGCCGCGGACGAGCGCAGCATCCTCCTCGGCGGGACCTCGGTGGTCTCCGTCAACTTCCCCCGAGGTTCTCGGCTCGGACCGCCGCTCGAGAGGGGCTGGGCCTGGCCGCTCGAGGGCGTGCTCCGGAGCGATGACGGGTTCCCCGCTGTCGACGCCGAGAGCGTCTTCGTCCCGACCTCGAAAGGGGTCGTGATCTTGGACCGCGACAGCGGCCGGGTCCGAGAGCAGGTGACCGGAGGCCGGCTGGGCGCCGGGCAGCTGCTCGTCGCCGACGGCATGCTCTTCTCGACCGACGGCAACTACCTCAACGCCCGCTTCGAGTGGGCAGCCATGGTCGCCCGGGCACGGGCGGCGGTGCTCCGGCCGGAGGCGTCGAGGACCGAGGTCCTCGGGCTGGTCCGGTTGCTGCTCGAGCGCGCGGAGGCGTTGCTCGCGCGCGGCACGATGGTCGATGAGGCGCTCGCGCTCGTGGGCGAGGCGGAGGCGGCGGTCGCAGCTATCGAGGCGGACAGTTCAGGGACGCCCGAGCGCGGTTCGGACCTCGCGCTACGTCGCTACCAGACCCACCGCGGCTTCTTGCTCCGCGCGCGCGGCGAGCGGTTGCGGGGAGATGCGGATGCAGCCCGCGCGGCTGCCCGCGACGCGGTGGAGTTCAGCGCCTCGCAGCCCCTTCGGCTGACGGCCTTGCTGACCCTCCTCGAGATCGAACGTTCCCGCGACGATCTCGCTAGAGCGGCGATCCTCGAGGAGATCCTCGAGCGGCACGCCGCCCTCGAGGTGGCCGTGGAGGCCAACGCCCTCGACGCTGGGTGGAGCGCGGAGAGCGCCCTGAACCGGGTCGTCGAGGGCGCGCGCGACGTTGACGCCTCGGGCGGCCGCTTGATGGCCTCTTCGCTCTGGATCGACCCTTGGAGGGGTCCGGTCACGCCGCGAGCCACCTCGCTGCGACCCGCGTCCGAGAGCGCGGGCAGCGTCGAGCAGGCCACGATCACCGCGGGGCTCTTCGCCCGCATCAGCCAGGCGGAGATGGCCCGCGTCCTCCCCGACCTGGACGCTGCCCTGTCCGCTGAGCTGGCCGCCCTGCATCGAGTCCTGCTCGAGTTCCCCGACGAGCGCCTCTTCGGCACCACGAGCGCCCAGTGGGCGGCGGCGCGGATCTTCGCGGTCAGGATGCTGTACCCCGAGTCCGTCGCCATCGCAGGCCTGGAGGCCGAGGCCGATGAAGCGCTGCAGGACGCGCGCTCGGCCTACGCCTTGACTGGCTCCGACGAGCTGCTCGAGCGCCTGCCTCGGCTCTTCCCTGGGTCCGCGGCGGCCACCCGCGCCGCCGAGGATCGTGTCGCGTTCGCCATCGAACGCGGAGACCCCGAGCAGGTCGCCCAGCTGGTGATCTCGTCGCTCTCCTTTGACTGGCATCCGGCGCGCTGCACGGCTCGAGAGGCCTCTCAGCTCGCCCGTTTGGCCGAGGTCATGGGTGAGGCGGGCAACCTCGAGCTCCGGGCAGGGATCGTCGAGAACCTCGCCCGCTACCGCCCGTCGCTTGAGGTGGAGCTCTCGTCGATCGGGACTCTGCCGCTGGAAGAGCTCGCGGCTCGCTGGCGCGCGGCGCTGCCCGCCAAGGCTCCGACCAGCTCGACCTTCGATCAGCAGGTGACCATCAAGGACTCCATCGACGGCGACTTCACCCCGGTCGGATCCATGCGGCTGGCCGAACGCCCCGGAGCCGGGGTCGCCCCGGACGGCCAGGTCCTCCTGGCCGCCTCCAGGGATCGCCTGGCGGCGGTCTCCCCTGGCACCGGGGTCCGGTGGAGCGTCCCCGCAGATCTCGGACTGGGTCGACGCGACCGAGCACCTCGAGTCTCCCCCACAGGCGGCGACGTGATCATCGCGGAGCGTGACCGGGTGATCAGCCGCGACGCGGCCACCGGCGCTCCCCAGTGGGTGTTCGAGCTCCCCGATCGCGGGATCACCTCGGCCACCGTCTCCGCCGGAGTCGCGGTCATCGTCTCTCGCTTCCTCGACACAGGGAAGCCCGCCGAGGTGTACGGCGTCGACGCCGAGCTCGGCATCCGGCTGTGGAAGCTCGGCGTCATTGGCGACCGCTTCCACCCCGAGATCAAGGTCTCCGACGGGCGCTTCGTCCTCCTGCCACTGCGCGGGACCAAGGCGGGAGTCCACGACCTCTCGACCGGACACCCCCTGGCCGCGCCGGAGACCGGTCAGCTCAACTCCCGCGAGGCTCAGTCGGCCTGGGCGGACGGTCGACAGCTGGTGCTCGCCACCATCGAGGGTGGATACAACACCCGCTCGGAGAACCGCGTCGTGGCCTTTGACCTCGACGACGGAAGAGAGCTTTGGAAGGTGGACCTCGACCGCTTCAATGGTGGCGTCCACAACCTCGTGGGGCTGGTGGACCTCCCGGTAGAGGTCGGCAGCGCGAAGCGGGTTCGCCTGGCGATGCTCGAGCGGGTCGGCAACTCCGGGTCCCGGCGGAGCAACCTGAGCCGGCCCGAACTGGGCCTGCACACCCTCGACGAACAGAACGGGATCCTCCGCTCGTCCCCCCTGGCCGCGCTCGACAGCAAGACCCACCTGGTAGGGGTCAACATCCGCTCTCGGGTGGTCCTGGACAGCCCGCTGATGGTCGGGATCACCGAGAACGGTACCTCCCCTCCCCTCCTTGAGGGGATCCACGCCAGCCGAGGCGTCATCTGGAGACAGTCCTCATCCAGGCCGCTCCAGGCCTCCGGCGTGGAGAGCCTTGCCGCCCCTGCGCTCGGAGGCGGCGTCGTCGCGATGCTCATCCGCCAGACCACTGGCGAGCGCCGATCGGTCCGGCCAGAGATGCGGCTCATGTTTCTCGACGCCGCCACCGGGCGACACGTTGAGACCCGGAACGTCGAGTTTGGCGGCATCTCGGCGCGCTGGCGGAATCTCAGCGGGATCGGCGGATCCCTGGTCATGATGGGCGCGAGGCGAATGGACGTGATGCAACGATGAATATCCACCCGCACAAGCTCCGGTCGCTCACCGTGACCCTGGCGAGTCTTCTGGCCCTCGGCTCTGGGAGCGCAGGCCACTCGAGCCCCTCCCCCGCCACACCGCTGGTCCTGGAGATGGTCCAGGAAGGGGGCCGAGATGGCCTCAAGCGAAGCGGCAGCACGCGCGGCGTGAGGATCACCGAGGAACAAGAGCGTGCCACGGAACGGGGCCTGGCGTGGCTCTCTCGGGAGCAGAACGAGGATGGGTCCTGGACCGCGGCGGTCGGCTTCAAGCTGAACAACTCCTACCGCTCCACGAGCGCCTCTGCGGCCCACGTGGGCGTCACCTCACTCGCGGGCATCGCCTTCCTGGCCGGCGGGCACCTGCCGGGTCGCGGCGAGTACGGAGAGGCCCTTGACCGCGCCGTGGACTTCGTCCTTGGCTGTGTCCAGGAAGACGGTTACATCACCTTCGCCGGGACGCGGATGTACAGCCACGCCTTCGCCACGCTCTTCCTCGCGGAGATCTATGGCATGACCCACCGCGAGGACGTCCGACTGCGTCTCCAGAAGGCCGTGGACTTCATCGTCAAGTGCCAGAACGAGGAGGGCGGCTGGCGGTACGTGCCGCTCGCCCGCGAGTCGGACATGTCGATCGTGGTTTGTCAGGTCCTCGCCCTCCGCGCGGCGCGGAACATCGGGATCCGGGTGCCGAAGTCAACGGTCGACCTCGCCATCCGCTACGTCGTGGACTCCGCGGTGACCGGCACCCAACGCCGCTCCGTTCGATACAGCGCGCTCGGCACCTTCAGCTACCAGCGCCAGGCCCAGTCCCGCTCGACCTTCCCCCTGACCTCCGCGGGAGTCACGGCCCTGAACGGGCTCGGGATCTACTCCGACGAGCTGATTGACCGGGGGGTCGACTTCCTGAACTCGCAGTTCGACAGCTTCAACCGGCGCTACGGTTCAGCCGGTCACTACTTCTTCTGGTACGGCCACTACTACGGCGTGCAGGCCATGTACACGAAGGGCGGGCACGACTGGGTGAACTACTTCACGCGCCTGCGCGAGCTGCTGATCCGGTATCAGAAGGCCGACGGCTCCTGGCCCAATGAGACCGGACCTGGGGCCGCGTTCAGCACGGCCATGGCCTGCCTGATCCTCGAGATCCCGTACGACTTCCTCCCGATCTTCCACCGCTGATGAACGGATGAGCGCACAGGACACCAGCAACGCCGCCATGGGCGATCGCGCCGTCGAGGGCGCCAGGGCTCGGGTGGAAACTCCGCGCCTCGACGCCCTGCTCCGCAGGCTCAGGGGCTCGCTCTCCCGCGGCGTGCTCCTGCACGGCGTGGGAACCGTCGTGGCTGCCACGGCTGCGTGGCTGCTCTTCATGTACGCGGCGGACCGCCTGCTCCGGCTTCCGGCCCCCGTCCGCATCCTTCACCTCGCGGTGCTCACGGGCGGCACGATCTACCTGCTCCGCCGGTGCCTGTTCCTGCACGTCAAGGCGCTCCCTGGCCGGTCCGAGCTGGCGATGCTCGCCGAGCGCGCGGTGGACGAGGACGCCCGTGAGGACCTCTTCGTGAGCGCGATCCAGCTGGACGGCTCGGTGCCCGCCGAGGCGCCCGCGGCGGAGCTCGTCCGCGCCGTGGCCGCCCGGGCCGAGGCCCTGGCCGCGCGCGCTGACCTCCGCCGGGTCACGGACCGCCGGGGTCCACGGCGCCGTATGGGCACGGCCGTGCTCGCCCTGACGGCGACCGCCATGGCCCTCTCCGCCGAGCCTGCGATGGCCAGGATCTTCGCCGCCCGCATGCTCGGCGCCGAGGTGGCCTGGCCCCGCGCGACCACCCTCACGGTCACCGTGCCGGACGACGCGCCCGGCCTCGAGGTGAGGCGCCCCGAGGAGGGCGTGATCCTCGTTCGAGCCGCCCGCGGGAGCGACGTGCCCGTGCTGGTGGAGGCTGACGGCGTGTCCCCGGAGCTGGTGACCATCAGCTTCGAGAGCGGCACGACCCTCGATGTGGGCCCCAGCGGTCCGGGTCAATACCGCACCCTGCTCCCCTCACTTCAGGAGTCGACCTCCCTGACGGTCACCGGGGGCGACGACAACCGCGGCGTCCCGAGGGTCGTGGTCGAGGTGCTCCAGCCCCCCGACATCGCCGGCCTCGCCTTCGCGATTGAGCCGCCCGCTTACGCCGGCCTCCCTCGCCGCACGGAGTCCGAGACCAAGGTGTCGGTCCTCGCTGGATCGCGCGTCACCGTCCACGTGAAGACGGACCCCGAGGACGCCACCGGCGTGGTCCGGACGTTCCCTGACGACCTGGTTCGGGACCTCCAGCCGCAGCCCTTCCCCCACCTGGGGCCGCCTCCCCCCGACGGAGTCTCGCTGGATCCCGCCCCCGGGCTGAGCTTCTCCGACGTGATGGTCCAGTCGCTCCGCTTCAGGGTGGAGTTGACCGACGCGGCGGGGCTCGGAAACCCCGACCCCGCGCTGTTCGGGATCGAGGTCGTCCCCGACCGACGACCGGAGCTGCTCGTGCTGGCTCCCGGCCGCAGCGAGACGGAGGTCGTGGAGGGCGGCGCCGTCCCGCTACGCGTGCTCGTGAGGGATGACTTTGGCATCGGAGAGGTCCGGCTCGAGGGGCGCGACGCCGCGACGGACGAGGTCATGGAGGCTCGCCCCCTTGGGCTCACGGTGGTCACCGACGCGACCACGGTCTCCGAGGGCCGGAGCCGCATGGCGGCCCTCGCCTCGACCCCTCTGGAGGTCAAGGAGCTCTTCCCGCCGGCCGAGTCCCTCGTGGGAAGCGTGACCGCACTGTTCATCGAGGCTGAAGACACCCGGGAGCCGGAGCCCAACCTCTCCCGCACGAGCGCCCTGCTGATCCGGGTGGTCGGCACCGACGAGTTCATGCGCGGTCAGCGGGACGGGTTGAGCGCCGCGGCGGAGGCCGTGGAGCGCCTTGACCGATCGATGGAGCCGGCGAAGCGCGACCTGCAGGCGCTGCTGTCCTCTCTGATTGGCGACGCCGCCGAGCTCCCCGACGCCGGGGAGCTGATCAACGCCGCCAACGACGCGAGGCGGCAACGCGGTGACCTGCGCTCCATCGCACGAGACCTCTCCGGCCTGGCCGAGGCGATGATCTACTCTCGCCTCGACGAGCGAGCCGGCGCGCTCGAGCGCCGCCTTGTCGAACTGACGGCCGGATCGACCGAGCGGAGCTTCGATGACAACGCCTGGGCCAAGATCTCGGGGGAGCTCAGCGCGGGCCAGCTCGGCAGCCCGGAGCGGGCGGGCGACCTGGTTCGAATCGTGGGCCTGGCCCTCGAGGCCACCGGGCCCCGCATGGAGGCATGGATCACGTCCCTGGAGGCCGTGCGTGACGCAGGCGACCTGGAGAGCGCCAAGACGGCGCTCTCCGAGGCGGACCTCCGGCTCACGGAGCTGCGCGAGACCATGGACCGCCTCACCGGTGAGCTCGGTGAGTGGGACAGCTTGCAGTCGGTGCTCTCGCTCACCCGAGACATCCTCAGCCGGCAGAAGAACCTGAAGGAGCGGACCCGGAAGGCCGCGGAGAACGACCGATGAAGCGACCTCTCCTCACGATGATGATCCTGCTCGTTGGCGCGACCAGCTCGGCGACGCCGACCCTGAGCGCCCCGCAGGATGACCGGTCCAGGGACCGGCGTGCTCTCGCGGACGAGCAGCTGAGCTTGCAACGGCAGATCAAGCGGCTGCGCGAGAAGATCGTGAAGCTCGCCCCGCGCTACGAGGCCGAGCAACGCCCGGGCGCCGCCGCGCTCCTGCGCCAGGCCCTGGAATTCCTCGATGAGCGCCCGACGGACGCGGAGGGACGGACCATCGAGGAGCTCATGAACAACTCCAGCGAGGACCTCGAGGGCAACCGGGTCCTCGCCGCGCTGGAACGACAGGAGCGCATCATCGGGCGCGTCGCCCGACTCCTTGACATTCTCACCGAGCGCGACCGGCAAGAGTCGATCGAAGAGGACCTCCAGGCCATCCGCGAGATCCGCGCCGAGCTCAACGCCATCGCGAGCGAAGAGCAGGACATCCGCGAGGACACCGAGGAGCTCCGCCAGGACGCGACGACGCCGGAGCAGCGTGAGGTCATCGATCGGATCGAGAGCGCCATCGAGGAGCAGCAGCGCCTCCTGCGTGAGAACGAGGAGCGCTCACGGGAGTCTGGCCTCCTCGACGCCGAGCGCTTGCTGTCTGAGCTCAAGTCGCTCGAAGCGGAGCAGCGCGCCCGCGCGGAGGCGCTCCGTGCGGCGAGCGCCGCGGACCGTTCGATGCTCGAGTCCATGCGCCCCTCGCTCGCAGCTGCGCGCTCCGACGAGGCGCGCGCAGCGGACCTCGATCGGGCCGCCGCCGCCCTCGAGGAGGCCTCCAGGAACGCAGCCCCCACCAAGGCCACCCCAGAGGCCGCCGCCGACGCCGCCGCGGAGCTCGACCGCGTAGCGGACAACCTCGAACGCCGCGGAGAGCTGTCGGGGGACGAACAGCTCCTGGAGGCAGCCGGAGACCTCCGGGAGGTCGCGCAGCAGATTGCCCAGAGCACAGCGGACGGTGCCGCTCCAGGGGCTCGCGCTCAGGCGACCGAGGCCGCCGCGCAGCAGGCGGCCGAGACCCGTGCTGCCGCTGCGGAGCGCAGGGAAGCGGCCAGCAGCGCGCGCCGCATGGCTCAGGGCACCGCGCAGGCCCTGGCCGAGGCCGCAGAGGCCGGCGAGCGTGAAGCGACCGCTGCCCAGGCCACAGAGATCGACCAGGAGCTTGCGGCAGCGGAAGCCGCCAGCGCCGAAGCGAAGCGCGAGGCGAGGGACGCGCCGGGCGACGCCGATGCCGGACGCGAAGCCAAGCAGCGGGTCCGCGAGGCGACCACCGAGGCCCTCGCAGCTCTCGACCGGGCGCTCGGACGGGCCGCCAGTGAGGCAGACAAGGCACAGGAGCGGCAGAAGGCCGCGACCAGCGCCGCGGCGAACCTGGAGCGTGAGGCACGCCGCGCCGCGGAGTCGGAGGGATCACTCCCCGGAGCCTCGGAGGTGGCCGACGCCCTCGCGCGGGCCCAAGAAGCCATGGAGCGGGCTGCATCGGCGGCTCGTGAAGCCGCTGCCGCCGCCTCCCAGCAGGGCGGCCAGCAGCAGAGTGGCCAGCAGCAGAGCGGCCAGCAGCAGAGCGGCCAGCAGCAGAGCGGCCAGCAGCAGAGCGGCCAGCAGCAGAGTGGCCAGCAGCAGAGTGGCCAGCAGCAGAGTGGCCAGCAGCAGAGTGGCCAGCAGCAGAGTAGCCCCTCCCCGTCCGAGGCGGCACAGCGCCAGCAGGACGCGGAGCAGGCCGCGGAGCAAGCCGCCGAGGAGCTGGCGGCCGCTCGCGAGGCCCTCGAAGAGGCCATCGGAGCGGCGACTGGCTCCGAGGACCAGGCAGAGGCCGAAGCGGCCCAGGCCGCGCAAGAGGCCCTCGAGCAGGAGGTCGGCGACATCGCCGAGGCCGCCGAGGCGGCCGGAATGAGCCCTGAGGCCTCCGACGCCGTCGAGCAGGCCATCGAAGAGGCTCAACAGTCCATGAGCGAGGCCAGCGAGGCCCTCGAGCAGCCCAGCGGAAGCTCGGCAGCAGCCGAGGCCCAGCGGGAGGCCGTCGACGCCTTGCGAGACGCGGCCCGGGAGGCTCAGCAGGGAGCTCAGCCTCAGAACGAGGAGCAGCAGCAGCGCGCCGAGGAGCTCGCAGATCGGCAGCAAGCCCTCGAGGAGAAGCTCCTCGCCCTCGCCGAGCGCAACGAGGAGCGGAACGAGATGGCCGACTCCAACAAGGCCCTCTCCGAGGCAGCGGAGAGCGCAGCGGAGGCCTCCGAAGCGCTGGAGAGCGGCGACCTCGACGAGGCGGAGTCGAAGGAAGAGGAGACCGAACAGAAGATCGAGGAGGCCCTCGATGAGCTGGAGGAAGAGGAAGAGCAGTACGACTCACTGCGGCAGGAGGAGCTCCTGTTCCAGATCAAGGAGGAGGTGATCGAGATCGAAGCTCTGCACCGCGTGCAGATGCAGGAGACCCGCGACCTCGACGCCACCCGCAAGGCTCGCCCCTCGCGGAGCGAGAAGATCCGGCTGCGGAACATCTCGCGTGAGGAGGAGGCGCTCGCGACGCGCATCGACGGCATCGTGGAGGCGATCCGCGCCGAGGGCACCATGGTCTTCGCCGAGGTCCTCGACCGTGCTGCTCGGGACCTTCGCCGCGTGGTCAAGGACCTGTCCGATGCAGGGGGGTACCGCTCCGGTGACCGCACTCAGGCCCTGCAGGACGACGTGGCCGATGGCCTCGCCCTGCTGCGCGAAGCGCTCGAAGATGAGCTCGAGCGACGTGCCGAGGAGGAACAAGAGCAGCAGGAACAGCAGGACCAGCAGCAAGAAGAACAGCAGCAGCAGGACTCGAACCAGCTCATCCCGGACGTGGCCGAGCTCAAGCTCCTCGCCAAGCTGGAGGAGGATCTCCTCCAGCGCGTGGATCAGCTCTACGACCTCTACCCCGAGATCGCTGCCGGCGAGGAGCTCGACCCGCTGATCCTGCGGGATATCGCGCGACTCGCAAGCCAACACGAGCGCGTCCTGGAGCTGTTCACGGACATGCGCCAGCGCCTCGGGTTTGGCCAGGGTCAGGGAGCGTCGCCCGTCGAGGGTCAGGATCAGGAGAGCGAAGACCGATGAGGAACCAGATCATGAACCGCACCACGCCCCCCCTTCGTCGAGCCACCTTCACGGCCGGCGCCCTCATGCTCGCGGCGCTCGCCGGAGCACAGGAGTCGGCGGCCCCCGTCGATTCCGCCCTCCCTGCTTCGAGTGCAGAGCAAACCCGCACATCGCAGACCGGCACAGAGCAAACCGGCACAGAGCAAACCGGCCAGGAAGGCGGGGCCCCAAAGACGGAGCCTCAAGAGACCGATCCCCGGGAGGCCGGCGCTCCCCCCCCCACCCCTGAGCAGGACGAGACCGACCTGCGGGGGATGAACCCCTTCGCGCCCCCCGGCGGTGCCGGCGGGCCAGAGGACATCGAGCAGCTCTTCCTCAAGGTCGAGAAGCGCCTCCAGCGTGTGACCGACCTCCTCTACGAGGCCAGCAGCGGAGACGTCTCAGGAGCCGACGACATCGGAAGCGCCGGCATCGACGAGCTCATCCGTGAGGCCGAGCAGGGGGCCGCGGGCGCCTCCTCCGGGATGGCTCGCATCCTCGGGGCCACCCGGAGCCAGAGCGAAGCGACCCTGGACGATATCCAGACGATCCTGGAGATGGCCGAGCAGCAGAGCAGCAGTTCCAGCAGCTCCAGCAGCCAGAGTCAGAGCCCCTCAAGCCAGGGCACGCCCCAGCAGGGGCAGACCCCGTCGAATAGCCGCAAGCAAGAGAGCGGCGAACGCCCGCCGGAACCGGGTGAGGGTGAGGAGCAGCAAGGGGAGCCCGGCGACGGTCAGCAGCCCCGCGGGAGCCAGGAGTCGGACGCCGGAGAAGACGGGCAGGCCGACGCGCCCCCTCTCAGCGAGACCGGCGGCCCCTCGGGCGCGAGCGGGGCCGAGGAGTGGGGTGACCTCCCGGTTCACCTGCGCAAGGTCTTCCAGAACGGCGTCAGCGAGGACGTCCCCCCCCGCTATCGGGACTGGGTCGACTCGTACTACAAGCGGCTCAACAAGGGCGGCAAGCGCTGAGCCAAGAGCTTCCTCGCTGATGCCCCTCCGACTGATCGCCCGCGGCCTCCTGGCTGTTTTCTGCGTGAGCGTCTGCGCCCACGCGGCCGCGCCGACGGACGAGCGCAGCAAGGGCACCCCGTCCTCGACGGGCCGCCTGCTCCTGGCCGGGCCCCAGCTCCAAGAGGACGACTCCCTGCGGCCCTATCCCCAGGAGGGTGACGCCGAGCGGATCACGGCCATCGGTCGGGGCCTCAAGTGGCTGTCGACGCGACAGAGCTCCCGGGATGGCTCGGTCGAGGTCGGGGACGCCGAACCTGGTCAGCGAGCTCCGCTCGCGGTCACCTCGCTGGCCGCCCTGGCCTGGATGTCGGGCGGCTCCACGCTCACCCGCGGTGAGCACCAGGAGCAGGTGCGGAGGGCCATCGAGTACCTCCTCGCCAGCACCCACCGTGGCTCCGACGACTTCCCAGGCTTCATCGAGGATCGCGGCGACAACATCTCGCGGACCCACGGGCACGGCCTCGCGACCCTGGCCCTCGCGCAGGCCTACACCGTCTCTCCGAACACTCCGCTCGGCAAGCGCATCGGCGAGACGCTGCTCGCCGCCATCGATCGCATCGAAGGATCTCAGGGCGCCGAGGGCGGCTGGTACTACTCCGCCGCCCGCTCGATCCAACACGAGGGGTCCGTCACCGTGGCGATGGTTCAGGCCATGCGCGCCGCCAACGACGTCGGGATCCGCGTGAACCCCGACGCGGTGGCCGAGGCCGTGGACTACGTGACCCGACTCCAGGTGATGGAGCTCCCGTCGCAGGACGACCCCGCCGTGGACGACAAGGAGGCGGCCCGCAGGCGCGCCCGCCAGACCCTCGGCGGCTTCAAGTATGGGCTCGACGACCCCCAGACCTCGATCGCCCTGACCGCCGCAGGCCTCGTGACCCTGCAGGCCAGCGGGACGTACGACGGCCCCAGAGTCCAGGAGGGCTATGACTTCATCTGGCGCAAGCTCCTCGAGCGAGAAGAGGACGGCGCCGGGGCTGCCGATCCCTTCCCCTACTACGAGCGGTTCTACCTCAGCCAGGCCCTGTGGCACCACCGGGATACGAGCCACTATCGCCGCTGGGCAGAGCCGGTCATGCGGCGCCTGTGCGCGTCCCAGGAACCGTCAGGATCCTGGAAGGACGTCCGGGTTGGCGGCAACGGGCTGAAGTTCGTGAACCGCTACGGTGCCGCCTACGCGACCGCGAGCAACGTGCTTTTCCTGGCTCTGCCGGACGACACGCTCCCGCTGTTCCACCGCTAGTTCGCCGGCCCCTGGACGCTGTGGGCGCGTCGCGCAGCACGCGGCGATGAGTTGAGGGGCACCCGTGATGGGCGGCCGCTCCTCAATGTTGCAGCTCGAGGTTGGCCTCGAAGATGCACTTCATGAGGTCCTTCTTCTGCTCGAGGCGGCCGTCTCCCTCGTCGAGCCCCTGGACCTCCGAGTAGATCGAGGCCACGCCTGTCTCCTGGGCGCCGCGGGCGCGCGTCCGGCGGAGCTCTCCCTCCGTCTGCTCCAGCAGGCCGGCGAGCTTCGTGATCCGGCGCTCCAGCTGTCGGGTCTCTCGACGGCTCTCCGCCATCCGCCGCTCGGCTGCTCGGCTCCGCATCTCGCCCAGCTCCCCGAGCGCAGCCTGCACCACGGCCCGCTCTAGCTCCGGGTCTCGCCGTTCAGGCCGTGAGGCAAACACCGCTCGCAGTCGGCGCTCCAGCGCTTCGTCTTCGACTCCGAAGTCGCTCCCGTCCAGGCTTCGCCCCCTCTCCTCGAGCTCGGCGCGCCGCGCCTCCAGCTCGTCTCGTAGCCGGTCGAGGTCCGCGAAGGCGCTCGAGTCCGCCCCCACGTCGACCCGGCCCGACATCTCGGTCCGAGCGAGCTCGAGGAACCCCGCGCGCGCGTTGGCTGAGAGCGAGAGCGCATCGTCAGTATCCCCATCCAGGGTCCGGGCGATGAGCTCTCGGTTGATGGCCTTCTCGATGAGAGAAGCGATCCGCGACATGCTCACGCTGCGCACCCGCTTCACGCCTCGCGCCTCGAGCTCCTTGGGCGTGGTGGGCTTGGCCCATCGCCGGATCGTGGAGGTGAGCGTGTTGTCCAAGGAGCGCGGCTCGGTCCGAGCTTGATCCAGCGTGGCGGCCGGCTCGGCTGCTGATTCGGCTGCTGATTCGGCTGCTGGCTTGGCTGCTGGCTTGGCTGCTGACTTGGCTGCTGGGGCGTCCGCTCCGATCTCAGAGCGAACCACCCGTTTGGTCTCAGCAGCTTCCTCCGCAGCAGAGCCCTCCTCCCCGAACACAAACGGCTCAACCAGCAGCGGGGGAGTGCGCAGTGCGCTGGCCTCCTGTGCGTCCCGGTTGTCACGGGTCTCTCGGGCGTCACGGGCATCACCGGCGGCGGGGCCCAGATCGGCAGGAGGAGGCGAGGGCACCACGCCTCCCATCCCTCCGGCCTCGCGAAGGTCCTCAAGCGCGCGGGCCAACGCGCTGCCCCGGGGAGCACGCGATGGAGCGCCGAACGGCTGGAGCCCCGGCTGGAGCTCCGGCTGGAGCTCCGGCTGGAGCCCCTCCTCGGACGTGACCTTCGGCCCTGCCGGAGGCGGTGTCAGCTTCTCCCTGGTCATGTGCGATGCGACCGATCGCCCACACCCACCGTGCGGTGCGGGTCGTGGAGGTCTCGATGGTCGGATGGTAGCGACTCGATTCTCGATCCCGATGAAGGAAGTGTAGCCGTGAAGAATGGGCTCCTGCATCCCTCGGGAGTCCGTGCCGCCCGGCTTAGGATGGAGCCATGCTCGCGCTGCTCGCTCTCGTCCTCTCGCCCTCGATGGTCCCCCAGCAGACCGTCGATGAAGGGCCCTCACACCTCGGAGCTTACCTCACGACGATCGCCGGTCTCCCTCGACCGGTGGCGGCCGCCTTCGGCCCGTTCCAAGGAAGACCCAACGCACTGTTCATCGCCACGCGCGGTGATGCCGAGCGCCCGCCTTCGGTGCAGGTCTTCGAGCCCAGCGCCGACCCGGAGCCGCCCGCCCCGAACCTCGCCGAGCTCGGCGCCGACCAGCTCGAGCGGCCCGTCGGGCTCGCGGTCTCGGAGGAGGGAGACGTGTTCATCACCGACGAGCTGCAGCGGATGCTCTGGCTGCTCCCCGCGGGCGGAGGAGAAGCGGTGCCCGCAGCGGACGCGATGGCGCTCACACTCCCGGCTGGCGTCGACGTGACCGGGTCCGGCGAGGCTCAGCTGGTCGTGGTGGCCGACCCCGGCGCTGGGTCCGCGAAGCTCTTCCGAGGCGGCTCCCTCACGCCCGATGTCATCGGCGCGGAGCTGCTCGTTCGCCCCCAGGCCGCGTGCTTCATCGAAGGGCCCGACGGGGCGCTGCAGATCGCGATCTGCGATCGCGCGACCCACCGGATCCATGTGTTCGATCTCGACGGTGGGCACGAGGAGAGCTTCTCGCAGCTGGGCCCCCACCCCTCGCTCCTGTCTGGCCCGAGCGACGTGGAATTTGCGGACGGCAAGATCTTCGTTGCCGATCGCGAGAATCATCGAGTTCAGGCCTTCAACACCGGCACCGCGATCGGCGAGCTCGCCTACCGGTTCGGAGTCCATGCGATCCGCCCGGGCGAGGGTGCCGGCGCGCTCCACTACCCCGCGGCCCTCGCGGTCTCGGGCGACGCCCAGCTGCTCGCCGTCGCCGAGCCCATGGACGACAGGGTCCAGCTCTTCGGGCGCGCTCCGGGCGCGGAGCCTGTAGAGGATCCCCTTCGGGCAGCGATCGGCCCGCCCGCTGCCCACTTCGGACCGAGCCTGTCAGGCAGCGGGATCTACATGGCGACCGTCTCTCCCGAGAGCCACCAGGTTCAGGTCCACGACCTGAGGGGCAAGGAGCCGGCCAAGATCTCCGACGTGGCGAGCTACGGGACACGCTTCGGCATGTACCGCACCCCCTGCGCGACCTGGCTCTTCAACGGTGGCCGCTCGCTGCTCGCGGTGGACGAGGGGAACGCGCGTCTCACCCGCTCCCTGCTCCGCGTTCAGCCCCAGCGCCCGCTCAATGCAGACCCTGAGCTGGCGCAGCAGCTCGACGGCCTGGATCTCGCCGCCGCGTCCGGCCGACCGTTCTGGCCGGGGGCGGTGTCGATCCTGTCGCCGGGTACCAACAACGAGATGATCCTCGTCTCGGACCGCGCGACGGACTCGGTGCTCATCCTCAACCACGACCTGGAGACGATCGGGACCCTCGAGGGCGACGACGAGTCCGGGCCCATCCGCGGCATCGCGGGCCTCTCACCGGCGACCCTCGGCACCGCCAGCACAATCCTCGTCGTGGACTCAGGCGGAGAGGGAGCCCCAGGCGCCCGAGGGGGACGGGTCCTGGAGTTCGGTCCCAGCGGGCAGCTGCTGCGGACGTTCGGCGAGGGGGTCCTCTTGGAGCCTGACGGCGTGGCCTCTCGCGAGAATCGCATCTGGGTCACCGACCGCGCCACCGACCGGGTCGAGCGGTTCGAGCGGCAACCGGGCGGCGCCGTCCGGCACGTGGGCGGATTCGGCGGGCGCGGCCTGGGGCCGGGCCAATTCCACGACCCGCGCGGGATCGTCGCCATGGACGAGGGGCGCCTCGTCGTGCTCGACCACGGCAACCATCGCGGCCAGATCTTCGACCCCGACCACCTCACGTTGATCGCTGGATTCGGGGGCCGGCTCTATATCGAGCCCCTGAAGTCTGCGGCGACCTGGGTCCCCCTCCAGCCCAAGTCCAATCAACCGGAAGGTGAAGGACGATGAGACTCTCCATCCCCGTCATCCTGTCGCTCATCACCCTTGGCTGCGGCGCGGGCGAGCAAGATCCGCCGGCCTCTGACGCCGGGACCAGCGTGGCGGACCGCACCGATGAGCCGGCGAGTCCCGAGGTGCGCGGCGAGACGCTGGAGGCGCTCTCCAGCGGCGGGATGTTCATCGCTCGGATCACGCCGCTGGTCGACCCGATGCCGATGAACGAGGCCTTCAGCGTCTCGCTCTCGCTCATCGACCCGGAGTCTGGTGCCCCCTTCGACGCCTACGACGCGGTCTCCATCGACGCCCGGATGCCCGCCCACAAGCACGGCATGCTGCGAGACGTCGGCCTGACGCCCCAGGAGGACGGTTCGATGCGGGCGGACGGCCTCCTCCTTCATATGTACGGACACTGGGAGCTACACGTGGACGTGCAGAAGGGCGCCCGATTCGAGCGCGCCCAGGTCAGCGTGAGGCTTCAGTACTGATGCGCGCCGGCGCCCTCCCCTGGCTCGCCTCGGCGACGCTCCTCATCGCGGTAGCCTGCGGCCCAGCGCCCGAAGGACCGGCTGCGCCGGTGGAGACCGCGGTGCCCTTCAGCGAGGCGCAGGTGCGGCGCATCCTGCAGATGTCGCCGCTGCCCCCGCTCCCCGCGGACCCGACCAATCGCTTCGCCGACAACGCCCTCGCGGCCCGGTTCGGCCAGGCGCTCTTCTTCGACGAGCGCCTCTCGGCGGACGGAGAGGTCTCCTGCGCTACCTGCCACGATCCGAAGCGCGGCTTCACGGACGGCCGGCAGCTGGCCATGGGGCAACAGGTCGGAAACCGGCACACCCCGACGCTCTGGAACGTCGCCCACCACCGCTGGTTGACCTGGGACGGTCGCGCAGATTCCCTCTGGATGCAGGCCCTCGATCCCCTCGAGGACACCAGGGAGATGGGCACCACGAGGGGGATGCTCGTTCGGGTCATTGCCGATGATCCAGCCCTGCTCGCGGACTACGAGGCCGTCTTCGGGCCCCTGAACCGCGCCGCGCTCGGCGGACGCCCCGACGATGCTCGGCCTGCCCGTGGCAGGGAGACGGCTCAAGGGCCCGCGGCCCCCGAGGCTGTTCAGGCGTGGGCCGCCCTCGACGACGCTCAACGTGCCGCGATCGACGAGGTCTTCGTCCACGCCGGCAAGGCCATCGCGGCTTATCAGCGCCTCCTGGTCCGCGGCGACGCCCCGTTTGACCGCTTCGTCGAGGGGCTGCGTGAGAACGACGCCGAGAAGGTCGGCAGCCTCTCGCCCGAGGCCCAGCGTGGGCTCGCCCTGTTCATGGGGAGGGCCAACTGCGTCCTCTGCCACAGCGGCCCGAACTTCTCGGACGGAGAGTTTCACAACAACGCCCTGCCAACCCTGCACGGCGGCGAGGCCCGGGATCCGGGCCGCTTCGACGGGGCGAGGGTGGTCGCTGGTAGCCCGTTCAACGCGGCCGGTTCGTACAGCGACGATCCCGACGGACCGGCGGCCTTAAGGGTCCGCCAGCTGCGTCAGTCCTCCGAGGCCTGGGGCGAATTCAGGACCCCGAGCCTCCGTAACCTCAATCATCGCAAGCCCTTCATGCACCAGGGCCAGCTCGAAGACCTCGCGAGCGTGATCGAGTTCTACTCGGAGCTCGAGGGGGCCACCGGAAGAGGCCATCACCAGGAACAAGTCCTGGTGCGGCTCCGTCTCACCGTCGGGGAAAAGCGTGACCTGAGCGCCTTCCTGGCGGCCCTGGAGGGCAGCCAGGCGGCCCCCGGGCTGCTCGCCCCACCGTCTCAATCTGCGCCAGGTCGCTGATCGAAACGCCGCCCCCTCCTTTACAGCCATCCCCCAGCGTCGCCCGCTCCCCTCCTGGGGGTTCGAGGTAGCTTTTAGGGGCCCAAGCTCGCCCCCCGCTCGCCAGCTCAGTTCTCCGAACATGATCTTCCCCATCCTCGCCGCGCTCACGCTCTCCACATCGGCCCCGGCCTTACTTCACGACGACGACCCCAAGATCCTCGACCGGAAGCCGCCGGTCCCCGGGACAGGGTTCACGGCGGCCACCAACGCCCAGGGCCTCAGCGCCCTGACCGCGGCCGCCTCCCTCGGGTTCCCCGCCGACAACTTCACGCTCCAGTCCTGGATGACCTTGAGCGACCTCGGCTTCAGCGGCGCCAACGGCAACGACTGCTGGGGCTACACCTCGCCGTCCGGGCGTGAGTACGCGCTGATGCTGACCACCCAGGGGACCGCGATCGTCGAGGTGTCGAACCCGACGCTCCCGACGCTCGTCGAGACCATCAGCGGCCCGAACAGCACCTGGCGGGACATCAAGGTCTACGGCTCCCGTGCCTACGCCGTCTCCGAGGGCGGAAGCGGCATCCAGGTCATCGACCTGACCAACGTCGACGCTGGCGTGGTCAACCTCGAGAACACGGTGACGGGCCCTGGCACCAACGCCACCCACAACGTCGCACTGGACGAGGTCAGCGGCTTCCTCTATCGCACAGGCGGCGGGAGCGAGGGCCTTCGCATCTACAGCCTCGCCAACCCCTCGAACCCCCAGTACGTGGGTTCCTGGTCGCAGCGCTACGTCCACGACGCACAGATCGTCACCTACACCACGGGCCCCTATGCCGGCCGTGAGATCGCGTATTGCTGTGGCGGCCTGAACGGCGGCCAGACGGACACCGGGCTCACCATCGTCGACGTGACGAACAAGAGCAATCCGGTCGTCCTCTCGCAGGTCTCCTACCCGGCTCGCGCCTACAGCCACCAGGGCTGGCTCTCCAACGACCGGACCCGCTTCTACCTCGGCGACGAGCTCGATGAGGGCTCGACCGTGAGCACCACGACCACCCGCGTCTTCGACGTGTCCGACCCGGGCAACGCCTCCTACATCGGCGCCTTCGACAACGGCAACGCCGCGATCGGGCACAACATGTACGAGCGCGATGGGATCCTCTTCCAGGCCAACTACACCTCCGGCATCAGGGCCTTCGACCTGAACCAGAGCCTGAACTCGCCGCCGGAAGTGGGGTTCTTCGACACCGCCCCAAACTCCAGCAACACCTCGTTCAACGGCCTCTGGAGCTGCTTCGTCGGGTTCCCGAGCGGGACCATCATCGGCAGTGATATCGAGTCCGGGCTGTTCGTCCTGCGCTTCGGCCCGCCTGAGCTCTCAATCGCGCTCGGCGAGCCCACGCCGGAGACCATCGACCCCTCTGGCGGCAATTGCTTGGTCGAGATCACCGAGTTGATCCCCGGCTCGATGGATCCCAACAGCCCGACGCTCACCTACGACGCCGGGGCCGGCGTCACGAGCGTGCCCCTCGTGTCCACCGGCGGCTCGTCCTACTCCGCTCAGTTCCCGCCGATCATCTGCGGCGCCCAGGTCTCCTGGTACGTGAGCGCGACCTCCCTCAGCGGCCAGACGGTCAACGCACCATCCTCTGCCCCCTCGTCGAACTTCTCCTCCATCGCTGGCGACTCGCTCGTCGTGGCGCGCTTCGATGACATGGAGGGGACCGCTGGCTGGACGTCTGGCGCTCCCGGCGACGACGCGACAACAGGCATCTGGGAGCGCGGAAACCCCGTCGGGACCGCCGCTCAGCCGGAGGACGACCACTCGGTCATCGGCGCCCAGTGTT
>CAJQPT010000202.1 GCA_905480285.1 uncultured bacterium | reverse complement strand
CCCCCCCCGCCTCTTCATTGGGGGCCCGATTCTCCTACACTTGTGCGGACGAGTCCTCCACGGAACCGGACCTATGCACATCGACGACACGCGAACCGAGCCCCTCCTCGCCTTCCTCGGACCGACCGAGCTCTGGATCGTCCTCGGTGCCCTTGTCTTCCTCTTTGGTGCGAAGAAGCTCCCCGAGATGGCGCGCGCCATGGGGTCGAGCGTCACGCAGTTCAAGAAGGGCCTGGACACCCCCGAGGAGGAGCCGGCCAAGCAGATCGACGGCGCCCCTGGCTCCGACGGCGACACGAAGTCCTGACTCAGCATGTCGGTTCCGACCGACCCCGGCGCTGAGCGCAAGGCGACCCGCGCCCCGGCCCTGGCCGATGGGACCCCTGGCGAGGGCCGCGCCGTCGTTCAGCCGGCCGCGGGCGGTGGTGCTGGCGCTGGCGCTGGTGCCAGGGCGGGCGAGTACCTGGGCGTGGTCTTCGCCGGCGGGGAGAGCCGACGGATGGGGCAGGACAAGGCGCTCCTCCCCTGGCCGATCGGGTCCGCGGACTCAGGAGAGTCCGCATCGCTCATGGAGCGAGCGGCGCGCATGCTCGAGGGGCTCTGCCGGAGGGTTGAGGTCGCGCGGGGACCCAGGGGCGGCGCGCCAGACCCCGGACGTCCGGTGATCCACGACGTCGCTGAGGGCGCCGGACCGCTGGCGGGGCTGCTGGCCGCGCTCGAGCGAGCGCGTGAGCTGGGGGCAGCGGGTGTCGTTGCCCTGGCCTGCGACATGCCCCTGGTCGAGCGCGGCGAGATCGAGCCGCTGTTCGATGCCATGAGCGCCGGCGGAGGCACGGCCTGCGAGGCGGCCATGTGGGTGGTGGACGAGCGCGAGCAGCCGCTCTGTGCCGTCTACGGCATCGGGTGCCTTCCCGCGGCCCGGGCAGCCTTCAAGGCGGGAAAGCGGCGCCTCGTCGCGATCTTCGATCCGGCTGCGACAGGGGGCCACGTAGCCGTCTTGAAACGACTCTATCCCGACGAAAAGACATCGGTCCGACTGGTGAACCTGAACACGATGACCGACTACGATCGTGTGATGAGAGACCTTCGACCGGGCGGGCATTGAGCCTCCGCGGGCGATCGCTGCTCAGCCCGGGAGGGCTGCTGCGAGAGCTCTCAATCTTCCCCATGAGTCCCAAGGACGCCCAACTCCAGGCCCTGGTGGCCCCGATCGCCAACGACCTCGCGGCCATGCGAGAGGTGATTTCGGACGCGCTGTCCTCGGACGTCCCCGCCGTGTCGGACATGACGGCTCACATCGGGCGCTTCCGCGGCAAGCAGCTGCGGGGTGGGCTGGTCCTGCTCTGCGCCCACGGTCGGGCGTCCGAGACGCCGGAGCGTGGGGATCTGGCGGTCGTCTCGGCGATCGTCGAGCTGATCCACCTGGCGACCCTCGTGCACGATGACGTACTCGACGGCGCCGACAAGCGCCGGCGCGTCGCGAGCGTGAACCGCCGCTGGGACAACCAGGTGGCGGTGCTCCTCGGAGACTTCCTCTACTCGCGGGCCTTCCACCTCTCGACGACCCTGCCCACCTCCCTCGTGAGCCAGCTCCTCTCGCAGATCACCCAGGAGATCTGCTCCGGTGAGATCGAGCAGGCCGCAGGCCGCTACGACTTCGAGATGCCCGTGGAGGACTACGAGCGGATCGCCACGGCGAAGACCGGCGCCCTTTACGGAGCGGCCTGCGAGCTGGGGATGCGCTATCCGGGCGGGTCCGAGTTCGACGGCGCCGAGATGCGCGCCTTCGGCCGGGAGCTCGGCCTGGCCTTCCAGATCGTGGACGACCTGATCGACCTGGAGGGCGACGAGGAGGTCGCTGGGAAGAGCACGGGCACGGACGTCGAGGATGGGAAGGTCACGCTCGCGGTGCTCCACACCTACCGGGCCGCGGACCCGAGCACCCGCGCTGCGATTCGCGACGCGTACACCCTGCCGGGACTCGAGGACGAGCCAGGGGGGCGGCTCCGCCGTCTGCTCGAGGTCTGTGACCTCGGGCCTGGAATGACAGAGGCCCGGGAGCGGGCCAGGGAGCTGGTGGACCGGGCGCGAGCTCGGCTAAGCCGCCTCCCCGAGAGCTCCTCCCGTGAGGCGTTGCACGCCCTCACCGAGTTTGTTCTCGAGCGTCGCTGGTGAGCGGGCGGCGATCGACCAGAATAAGGTCATGAGCAGCACCGCCCACCGATTCCTCTTCCGCCCTGGCTTCGCCGCGTGTCTCGCCCTCACGGCCGTGTTCGCCGTCAGCGGGTGTGGTCCCGGCGCGGCCGCCGAGATCGACGGGCGCCGCACGTCCGAGCGCCCCTCGCTACCGGTTCGGCCCGGCGCCACGGTCTCCCAGCGGCTGCCGCTGCGGGAGCGGCCCCCCGCCAATAGTGGCCGCCGCGCACCGGACCCCGCCCAGGGCAGCGCACCCAGCGGAGCGGAGCTGGCAGCCATGTTCGACTACGAGGTCCCGGCTGGCTGGGAGGAGTTGCCGCCGACTCAGTTCCGGATCATCAACCTGCTGGTTCCTGCGGAGCCTCAGCCCGCTCAGGTCTCGCTGACGATGCTGATGGGCGATGGGGGCGGCGTCAGGGCCAACATCGATCGGTGGCGCCGGCAGGTGGGGCTCGCCCCGATGAGCCAGGACGAGTTCCTGGCACTCAAGGAGCGCACCATGTTCAACCAGCCGGCGACCTACGTGGAGCTGGAGGGGAGCTACGAGGGGATGGATGGCACTCGCATCGCCGAGGCGGGCCTCTTCGGCGCGGTCTTTGCGCGGGGACAATCCGCGCTGTTCGTCAAGATGACGGGACCCTCAGAGCTGCTGGGGGCCCAGCGGTCCGCGTTCCTCGGCTTCCTCGATAGCCTGGCGCTCGCCGATCCGTCCGGCGCAGGCGCAGGGTCTGCACCGGGCGGTGGCGCGGGGGCTCGCGCTGGCGCGCCCGAATCCTCCCTCGCCTGGGCGGCGCCCTACGGTTGGACCGAGGAGGCCGCGACCAGCTCCTTCCGTGAGGTCACGTTCCGCAAGGGCGCGGTGGAGATGTACATCTCCGTGGCGCGGGGCGGCGTGCTGGCCAACATCAACCGCTGGGCCGGGCAGCTAGGCCTCGATCCCCTGGACCAGGCCGGTCTGGAGGCCCTCGAGACGACCTCGATGATGGGGCTCACCGCGACGGTCTTCGAGGGCGTCGGCGCGCTGCAGGGCATGCGCGACCCCGCGCCCAAGCCGGACCAGCGAATGCTCGCCGCGATCGCGGAGAGCGGCGGCGTCATCGTGACCCTCAAGGCGACTGGGCCTAGCGGGGATGTGGCGGCGATCCGAGACGACTTCCTCAGCCTCGCAGGCTCGATCAGCGCGCGCTGAACCACGTGACTCCATGGCAAAGAAACCCACGACTCTGATCGGCAAGATCGTCGCTCCGCTCGGGTCCTTCTGGCTCGCGGTGGCGCTCCTTGTGAACCTGTTTCTCCTGACCTGGCTCGGCACCCTCGAGCAGGTCGAGAAGGGCATCCATCAGGTTCAGGAGGAGTACTTCGAGTCCTGGATCGTCTTCGCCAAGGCGGGGAAGCTGAGCCTGCTGCTGCCGGGCGGCTACATCACCATGGGTCTCTTCACCCTCAACCTCCTCGTGGGAGGGATGGTGCGCATCCGCAAGTCCCGGCGGACAGTGGGGGTCATTATTGCCCACGTGGGCATCGCGCTCATGATGCTCGGCGGGCTGGTCGAACACGCCACCAGCATCTACGGCCGGATCGCCCTCAAGGAGGGCGAGCAGGGCGCGAACTTCGAAGAGTACTCCGGCTGGGAGCTCGTTCTCTGGGATGCCTCCCAGACGCGGGATGTCCAGGAGTTCACAATCTCAGAGGACAAGCTTGAGGGCCTCGATGGGGGCACCCAGCGCGTCCTTGAGAGCGGAGATCTGCCCTTTCGGCTCGTGGCGACGCGCTACATGCGTAACTCGCTCCCGACCTCCATCTCGAGGATCCAGCCCGGCGACGAGATGGACGCGCCGGACTATGACGGCTTCTTCCTCGCCGAGCAGCGCCGCAGCAAGGAGGCCGAGGCCGATGTCCCCGGACTCTACCTCCGCGCCGAGACGTTGAACGGGCGGACCGTGGCCGAGTCCTTCATCTTCGGGCGGGACAAGCACCCGCTGACCTTTGAGGCAGGGGGCAAGGACTGGGCGGTCGCCCTCCGGCACCGGCGCCACTCCATGCCCTTCAGCCTACGCCTCGAGAAGTTCACCAAGGACGACCACCCGGGCATCGCCATGGCGCGTGCCTACTCGAGCTCCGTGATTCAAATCGACGAGGATGGCACCGAGGTCCCGGTGCTGATCGAGATGAACAAGCCGCTCCGTTCCGACGGGCTGATCATTTACCAGGCGAGCTACGGGCCTCCTGAGGGCGTCCCCGGTGAGCCGTACACCGTCCTGGCCGTCTCCCGCAACCCGAGCGACCGCATCCCGTGGATCTCGGTGGCGGTGATCGCCCTCGGTCTGATCTGGACCTTCCTCGACCGTCTCTTCCTCTTCCTGGGCAAGGAGCGCCGACGTTCCGCTCAGGCGGCCTCCGCCCAAGGTGACCCGCGATGACTTCCAAAGACAGCACTCTAAAGGGTCCTCCTGGCGCTCCGCGATGGGCCGCCGCGCGCTCGGCACTCCTGGCGACGCTGCTCCTCCTGATCGTAGGGCTGGCTGGCGCGGCCCCGGCGACGGCGCAGCGCAAGGTCGAGCGCGCCGACGTGGACGTGACGAGGACGCAGCCCTGGCCTGAGGCGGTGGTGGAGGCCTTCGGGCAGCTGCCGGTTCAGGACCGCGGCCGTGTGAAGCCGCTCTCGACGGTCGCGGGCTTCCGGATGCTGAACACCAACGGCAAGCGGAGCTTTGAGATCCCGGAGGGGTCAGGCCTCCCCACGGCGCCGGAGAAGCTTTCGCCGACGACGTGGTACCTCGACGCCATGTTCTTCCCCGAGCAGGCGCGCACCTACGAGGTCTTCCTCGTGGACGACAACGCGGTGCTGGAGGCCATGGGGCTGCGCTTCGAGGGACGTAAGCGGCGGGACCGCTACTCCTACAACCAGCTGTCGGCCGGGCGCGGGAAGATGGAGGAGCTCGCCAGGGTGGCCTTCGCCAAGGAGGGCGCGGAGCGGACGCGGGTCGAGACCCAGCTCATTGCGCTGCGGGAGAATCTCATCCAGTACGAGGTGCTGGAGCTCACCTTCAGCGGGCTGGCTGCGCGGCTCGGTCCGGAGGCGCCCGCCGAGCTGATCGAGATTTACCCCGAGACCGCGGGCGGCGCGAGCATCGGGACCCAGGTGGTCCTCGATCGCTGGTCCGAGGCCCTTGATTGGCGGCAAGCCGCCGAGGGAGCTGCGGAGGGTGACGAGCGGGACCGGGCCATCGCCCCGCTGTACAACAGCATCCTCCTCCTCATTGAGACGGCGGACTACAGCCTGGCGCTGTTCCCCTCCGAGGATGGCGAGGTGGAGAAGTGGCAGACCGCGGGCGAGCTGCTCGAGCGGAGGATGGATCCCGCGCAGCTGGACCCCACCGCCGAGGAGCTCGCGCTCTTCTCTGCCTATGCCGAGCTAGCTGGCGTCGAGAGCGACGTCAGCGTGATTGGCCCGGCGGTCCTGGCGGCCTTCGAGGCGGGCAAGGACGCCGCTGCGGGTCGGGGCGAGTTCGAGAAGATCCCGATGGAGGTCAGCTACTACAAGCGGGACTACTTCACGAAAGCGCTGGTCTTCTTCCTGCTGGGATTCCTGACCGTCGCCCTCTCCTGGCTTCGACCTGGTGGCGTTCTTCTGCCGCGTCTGACCTGGTTCTTCGTCGCCGGTGGCCTCGCCTCGGCGTCGGTCGGGGTCACCGTTCGCTGCCTGCTCCTTGAGCGGCCTCCGGTGGCCACGCTCTACGAGACGATCCTCTTCATCACCTCGATCGCGGTCCTCGTGTGCCTCGTCGCCGAGCGGCTCACCAAGGAGCGCGTCGCGCTGGCGCTCGGCGCGAGCCTGGGGGCCGCCGGGATGTTCCTGGCCATGCGCTATGAGGCCGTCGAGGCGGCCAGTCAGGGCGACACCATGGGGGGGCTGATCGCCGTCCTCAACACGAACTTCTGGCTCGCCACCCACGTCACGACCGTGACCATGGGCTACTCGGCGGGCCTGCTCGCCGCGGCGCTCGGCCATGTCTGGCTCGTCCTTCGGCTGGGCCGGGCGCTCAAGAACCGCGGACCTGAGCTCAGCCGTGAGCAATCCGACTGGTTCCGCCGCTTCGGTCGCATGACCTACGGGGTCCTGTGCTTCGGGCTCCTGTTCTCGGTGGTCGGGACCATCCTCGGCGGCGTCTGGGCCAACGACTCCTGGGGCCGCTTCTGGGGCTGGGACCCCAAGGAGAACGGCGCCCTGATGATCGTCCTCTATGAGCTGGTCATCCTCCACGCGCGCATGGGGGGCTACATCAAGGATTTCGGCGTCGCCGTGCTGGCCGTGGTCGGCGGTTCGATCGTGGCCTTCTCATGGTTCCACGTGAACCAGCTCGGCGTCGGGCTTCACTCCTACGGCTTCACCGAGGGGGTCCTTGGCACCCTGTGGACCTATTACTACCTGGTCGCCGCCTTCGTCGCGGTCTCCCTGGGTGGGTGGTACCTCCTGGTTCGTCCCCGGCGTAACCTCGGGGCTGCATGAGCCAAGACTCCAACGCCTCGTCCGCCACAAGCGGCGCCCAGATCCTCGACGGTAAGGCCACCGCGGCGGCGGTCCGCGCGGACGTGGCCGCGGGGGTGGACGCCCTCGTCGCCGGCGGCGGCCGCCAGCCCGGCCTGACCGTGGTGTTGGTGGGAGAGGATCCCCCGAGCCAGGTCTACGTCCGCTCCAAGGACCGGGCAGCCACCGAGGCGGGCTTCCGTGTCGAGACCGTGCGCATGGCGGCCGACAGCCAGCAGGCGGACGTCGAGGCGACGGTTCGCCGGCTCAACGGAGACGACGGAGTGGACGGGATCCTGGTGCAGCTGCCGCTGCCCAAGGGGCTCGACGCAGACGCGGTGACCGAGCTGATCGATCCGGCCAAGGATGTGGACGGGCTGACCAAGGACAACATCGCCCGGCTCGTGCTGGGGCAGGACGGCCTCGTTCCTTGCACCCCGGCGGGCTGCATCGAGATCTGTGACCGTCACGGCATCTCGCTCTCGGGCAAGGACGTGGTCGTGATCGGCCGCTCGCACCTCGTGGGCAAGCCCTTCGCTCAGCTTGCGCTGGCGAGGAACGCGACGGTGACCATCTGCCATAGCCGCACGCGAGACCTGGAGGCTCACTGCCGGGCCGCTGACGTGGTCGTGGCGGCCGTGGGGGTGACCGAGCTCGTGAAGGGCTCGTGGCTCAAGGAGGGGGCCGTGGTCCTCGACGTGGGCATCAACCGCGGCGACGACGGCAAGCTCCGCGGGGACGTGGAGTTCGAGACCGCCAGGCAGCGTGCTTCGGCCATCACGCCCGTCCCTGGCGGCGTCGGACCCATGACGATCGCCATGCTCCTCGCGAACACGCTGGAGACCTCGCGGCGCCGTCAGGGCCGCGCCTGAGCCCGGCTCTCGCCGTCTGATCCAGGGATGACGAACTACGACGACGGGTACGGCCAGCCACGGCCGCAGGTGTCTCTCCCGCCGCTCACCCCCTGGGTGCGGCGGCTCATGATCGCGAACGTGACGGTGTTCGTGTTCCTCGCGGTGGTGGGGCTCGGTTCGCTGGACCTGCAGAACTCCTTCCTGGACTTCTTCGGGCTCGACCCCGACATGTGGCAGGCGTACATCCCCGCGGTGTGGCAGCTGGGCACCTACGCCTTCCTGCATGACATGGGGGGGCTCGGGCACCTGCTGTTCAACATGCTGGTGCTCTACTTCTTCGGCACCATGCTGGAGGGGATCATCGGCGGCCGGCGCTTCATCACGCACTACATGGGCGCGGCGGTGGCTGGCGCCACGCTGCACCTTGTCGTCGAGCTGGCGAAGGGGCAGGCCACTTACCTGCCCGCCATTGGCGCCTCCGGCGCCGTCATGGGCGTGGTGGTCGCAACAGCCACGCTCAGGCCCCACACGCAGGTCCTGTTCATCTTCATTCCGGTGAAGCTGTGGGTCATGGCGGCGCTCTACGTGGCGTCCGACCTCTACCCGCTGATCCTCCAGCTCTCAGGGGCGGGCTCTTCCGGAAATGTCGCCCACCTGATCCACCTCGGCGGCGCCCTCTACGGGTTCCTTGGTGCGCGCTACGGGTGGATCATGAAGGACCCAGTCGCGGGGCTGGAGCGCAAGCGAGCCGTGGCGGCGGCGGAGCGGAGCCTGGGCGACCGGCAGCGCCTGGACGCCCTGCTCGAGAAGATCAACCGTGAGGGCATTGGCTCCCTCAGCCGCGCCGAGAGGGCTTTCCTCAAGAAGGCCTCCGAGCGCGGTCGGCCCAGCTAGCTCCCCGTGTCTCCTGGGGCCCGGGAGGGATGCGGCCCCTGGGGATCTCGGGCTCGCTGCGACGGCTCAGGACCCCATGGCCCCGGGCCACGGCGTCGATGCACCCGGATCCGTCGTTGGAGTGGTCCTCGAGGTGCAACGCGCCGAGCGTGCGCCGCTACCATAAGCGGGCCCGACGGCCCTCTCCTGAGCCCTTTGATCACGCCATGGCACGCCTCCCCATCCTCGCGCTCTTCGCCCTTCTCTGCAGCTTCCTGTTCGCGGCCCCTGCGGTCGCGCAGGACAAGAACACCCAGTTCCGTCTCGAGTTTGACAAGGCCGCCAAGATCGGCTCCAAGTCGAAGATGGACAGCCTGATGAGGGACGGGATGGACGAGGGTGTGTTCTGCATCCTCAACACCGCGATGCTCATCTCCAACTCGCCCAACGACGTGCTCTATGAGCGCTTCGAGGCGTTGAGCGGTTCGTGGACTCGATGCTTCGAGAGCAACTTCCCGTCGAAGATGGAGCGCTTCTGGGCGAAGCTCGATGCCAACCAGAAGCGCAACCGATACACCCAGAAGCAGAAGTTCGACAAGGTCAATCGCGAGCAGGCGGAGGCTAACGCGGCGAAGGACAAGAAGGCGCTCCTGCGCATCGCCGATGAGTACGAGTCCCTCGTCAAGGGGTTCGAGGAGCTCGGCGACCGGTGGATGGTGGGGCAGTGCTACATCGGGCTGGCGACGGCGCTCGAGGAGACGTACCACGGCAAGAAGGCCGACCTCCGCCGCGTGGCCGCCGGCTACGCACGCTTCATCGCGATCCGAGAGGACCTTGGCGTGAAGGACCGCACCTTCAAGCAGAGCGCTCCCCGCCTGAAGTCACTGGAGGCGCTCGGGTTCGGGGGCGGAGGCGAGAGCGGAGGCTCCGGCGGCTCTGGCGGCGGCGCTGCAGCGGCTCCGGCGGGACCCAAGTCCACGGGCGCAGCGGTGACCGCCAAGCTGGCCTTCGAGGCCTTCAAGGCCGTGAAGGACACGCAGCGTCCCAACTACTATCTGGATGAGCACCGCCAGATCTGGCCGACGGTCGTGCTGCAGGGTAAGGGCTCCACGGGCAAGTTTGTCCGGGTCGCCGATAGCCCGACCATGACCCGCGCGGCCTCCAGCAAGGTCACGATCGAGGGGGGCGGTGTCGACGACACGTGGCCCCTTCGCGGCAAGCTCGAGCCCGTGACGTTCGAGCTGGGCACGGGGCCCTCCAAGCGCCGCTGGGCCGTGCTCTGCGACATGGGGCGAGAGGTGGACTACTACCAGGGCATCACCATGAACCTGGGGATGACCGACACCTCCCTGAGCCTCTACTTCTTGCCGGGCGGGGCGATGGAGGGTGAGGTCGCCGGTGAGAAGGTCGAGATCGTCGACGACAACTTCGACGGGATCTACGGCTCGCTCCCGCAGAGCTGGGAGCACTTCGGCATCGTCAAGGGCGCGTTCCAGCCGGAGTTCGACTCGATCCGCGTTGGCGGAGCCAAGAAGGCGCAGCCCTTCTCGGAGTACGTCAACCTCGGGGGCGCAGGGTGGCACAAGCTCGAGGCGCTCAACGGCGGCGTCGAGCTCAAGGCGCAACCCTTCGAGTTCAAGACGGGCACGGTGCAGCTGAAGTCCAAGGGGCTGAAGCCCGACTATTACGTGCTCAAGGGGGTCGGCAAGGACCTGGAGAACACCTACATCGACGTCTCCGGCGGCAAGAAGGTCGAGGTCCCGATCGGCCGCTGGGAGCTCTGCTTCGGGCTGGTTCGCAAGGGCAAGAAGATGCAGATGATGAAGGCCGTCATCCTTCCGACGGAGAACATGGGCGTCTACGACGTGCTCGAGGGCAAGAACGTCGTGGTGGCGACGGGCTCCCCCTTCACCTTCGACTACGAGTACGAGGCCTCCAGCAGCGGGGTGACCGTGGACGGCACCTCGGTTCGGGTGATCGGTGTCGGTGGGGAGTCCTACGAGCGCATCTACGGCGCCGTTCCGGTGCCCGAGGCGGCGGTTCGAAAGCAGGGCGGGAAGCGCGCTGCGGTGACCGAGAAGCTGAAGCCTGCCCTCGATCAGGACGGCGTGCAGAAGCACGGTTGGGCGGCCCTTTGGAAGCCGCTCACCAAGGAGATCCCCGCCAGGGTCGGGGACGCAGAAGTGCAGCTGTCGGAGAAGAAGAATCGGCTCTTCGGCAAGATCACATCCGACTGGCAGTGATGATGTGTCGGCGTGCGCCCGATCCGGCGGCACCCTGTCACCCCCTCCCTCACCCTGACCCCATGCGACCCGCCCCTGGTGGCGGGCTCCCGACGTGCTGGACCTGAAATTCATCGTCAACAACCCCGACGTCGTGAAGGCGGGGGCCGCCAAGAAGCACATCCCGTGCGACGTGGACGAGATCCTGCGGCTCGACGCCGAACGCAGGGAGCTGGTGGGGCAGGTCGACGAGGCGCGCTCGCGGTCCAAGGCCGCGGGCAAGACCATCGCGAGCGCGACGCCGGAGGAGCGTCCGGCGCTGGTGGAGGCTCAGGCCCACGGGAAGGCCGCGCTGAAGGCCATGGAGGCGCGCCAGAAGGAGGTCGTCGAGGCTCTCGACGCCCTCCTCCTGCTCGTGCCGAACGTCCCCGCTGAGGCGGTGCCGGAGGGCGGAACAGACGAGGACAACGTGGAGATCAAGCGCTGGGGGGAGCCCAAGACGTTCGGCTTCACGCCGCGCTCCCACAGCGAGCTAGGAGAGGCGCACAACTGGATCGACTCCGTGCGTGGCGCCCGCCTCTCCGGAAGCCGGAACTACGTTCTGCTGGGGGACATGTCGCTCCTCGAGCACGCCGTCATGCGCTTCGCGTTCGACTCCATGGTGGCCCGCGGCTTCACGCCTCTCTCGGTCCCCACCCTGGTGCGGAGCGAGACCATGGTGGGGACGGGGTACTTTCCGGGCGGGGAGGATCAGGCCTATCGCTGCGATGAGCGGGATGACCTCTGCCTGGTGGGCACGGCGGAGGTTCCGGTGACGGCGCTCTACCAGGACGAGATCCTGGACGGGGCTGACCTGCCGCTGAAGTTCGTCGCCCAGTCGAGCTGCTATCGCCGCGAGGCTGGGACCTACGGCAAGGACACCAAGGGGCTCTATCGCGTGCATCAGTTTCAGAAGGTGGAGCAGGTGGTCATCGACGCCGCCAGCGGGGAGGGGAGCCTCGCGCACCACGAGGCGATCCTCGGCAACTCCGAGGCGGTCCTCCAGGCGCTGGATCTGCCGTATCGGGTCGTCAACGTCTGCGGCGGCGATCTGGGGCAGCCCCAGATCCAGAAGTTCGACATCGAGACCTGGATGCCGTCCAGGGAGAGCTACGGGGAGACCCACAGCGCGTCGCGCTTCCATGACTTCCAGGCCCGCCGGCTCGGGCTCCGATACCGGGACGCGGAGGGCAAGGTGCGCCATTGCCACACGCTCAACAACACCGTCGCGGCCTCGACCCGGATGCTCATCGCGCTGGTGGAGAACCACCAGAACGAGGACGGAACCGTG
>CAJQPT010000201.1 GCA_905480285.1 uncultured bacterium | reverse complement strand
TCGCGAGGCCGCGCGGAGCAGGGCTTCGTGCTCGTGCTGGTGCTCTTCATCTTGCTGGGGCTCTTTGCGCTCACGGCGCCGTTCCTGGCGACGGCGCGCAACGCGGACGCGGCGAGTGAATTCGAGAAGAACGACGTGCAGCTGCGCCTCGCGCTGGATGCCGCGGGGCGCCACGCGCGCATCAACCTCGACGAGACCCACCCTGCGCTCGACCCGACCCCGTACTACGACGGGGTCGATGAGATTGAGGTCTCCATGGACTTCCCCACGGACGTCTTCAACCCGGCCGACCCGAACGGCGTGGGGTTCGGTCTGGACGTCGTGGACGTGGCGGGGCTCGTGGACCTCAACAGCGCATCGCCCCACGTGCTCGGCAACCTGCTCGGTCAGGTCGCGCGCCTCGGCGCGCCCACGAGCGGAGGCGGTGACTCGCTGACCCTCGCCGGGGGCACGGAGTTCGCCCCCGGGACCGTGATCTCGGTGGATGGCGAGCTGATCCGACTCGCGGAGCCGGACAAGGAGGAGGAGGGCGCTCAGCTCGTCTCCGAGCGTGGTCTCGGCACCGTGCAGGACGACGAGGGGACCTGGCAGTCCACGGGGCCGCGACCCCCCTCGACCCACGGCGTGGGCGCCGCGGTGCTCGGCCAGCAGGCCTTCGCGCCGGCCATCTGGCGGACCCTGTCTGCGGACGGCGAGCCCCAGTCCATCTCGACCTTGGATGAGATCCGCGCGGCGGATCAGTTCGCCCTCTCGGGCGGCTTCGACGAGGCCTCGCTGCTGCTCTTGCGGAGGACGGCCACGGCCTTCGGCGGGCTGGGGGCTGGCCCGGTATGGCAACGCCCGACGCGCCTCATCGGCCCGCTGCAGGCGGGCCTCGCCCTGTCCTTCCGTCCCGCGCAGGGGCGCTGGATGGGGGTGGGCAGCACCGTGCGGATCTCGGACGGCGTCAACAGCGAGCTGCGCGTCATCATCCAGCGAGGCCGGGACGGGCGGGTCTACATGGACCGCGTGCTGGACAACGACTACGAGGCGTTCCTCACCACCGTGGAGGTCCTCGCCCGTCGGCCGGTCAACATCAACACCGCGCCCCGCGAGGTGCTGGTGGCCCTGTTCACCAACCTGACGCTCTTCGGACAGAACCACCGCATCGACGAGCGCGAGGCCCGCAGCCTTGCGGCGACGGTCATGGAGTCCCGCCCCTTCACCGGGATGCGTGACTTCGCCGAGCGGCTCGTGCTGCCTGCGGGGGGCATCGACGTGCTCCCGAGTGACGCGCCGACGATCCCCACGGCCTTCGATGGCGACGGATCGATCCTGGATGATCCCCGGGACGCGGCGGCGCTCTTCATGAACGGGCTCAACGCGAACGACGCCCGGCTGGGCTTCGCGACCATGCCCTTCAGCTTCACCTCCCGACAGGTCTTTGAGCTGGAGCTCCGCGCCAACGTCAGCGCCGAGAGCGGGATCGCGCGGGCCAGCGGCGCTCGCGATCGCCTCGAGCTCGTGGTCCCGCAGGTGGAGGAGCTGCTCACGGTCATCGCGCGCCAGGAGGACTTCGAGGACCAGTTCCGGCTGACTCGCGCCGCGCCGTTCTGGCTCACGGGTCCGGAGACCACCGGCCGCTTCGACGGGGGCGTCACGCCGCCCTCGCGGCTGATTCCGAACCTCGGGACGCTCGAGGGGCAGAGCTACATCCCGGGGATCAGCGAGCCCGTGGTGGACGGCGACGGCAACCCCGTGCCGCCGGTGCGCACCTTCGCCTCGCGGGAGGAGGACGGCTTCGTGCAGCTGGACCCGATCCGGGTCGAGGAGACCCAGTTCACGGCCGGGCGGATGATGCACTTCGACCAGGAGAGCCGCACCCTGGAGGGCCGTTACCTGCCCGACGAGACGATCACGCTGGACACCACCGCGGAGATGGTGAGCTGGACGGGCCGCCTGGCGCCGGACGTGCTCGCGCCCTTCAACGTCTCCATGTGGATCCGGCCCGAGAGCGGCGGCGACGGGACGCTGGTGTCCGTGGGCGACCGCACCGAGGCCTCGGACCGCGTGGTGCTGGGGATGTCCGGCGACAACCTCGTGCTCCGCGTGCTCGACGGGATGGGGGACCACCGGGACACGGCGTTCAAGGAGATCTCCGAGCTCCGGTACCCGATCGGGAGCGGGGCAGGGATCCCCGGTCTCCCCATCGGCGTCTGGAGTCACGTCTCCGTGGATGTCCGCGGGAATCGTCCGGACCAGATGAGCATGCTGGTCAACGGCAACGCCACCGGGGTGGAGCGCCTCGGGATGACGCGGCTCACGGCCTCGATGGGAACCGGCGACGGCACGATCTTCGTGGAGTCCACCGAGGGCTTCCCGCCGGTCTGCGCCCTGCGCATCGGGAACGAGATCATCGAGGCCACCGTGGCCAGCGAGACCTCCTTCCTCGTCCAGCACGAGTTCGTCGGGCCCAACGCGGGCTTTGGCGGCCGGCTCTCCCGGGTCCGCTTCGATGTGGAGGGGTCGGACTCGGCGACGCCGATCGCCGAGGCGGCGGCGGTGATCACCGGGAGCTACGTGGCGGGGACGCCGGTGGTTCACTACGGGTACAGCCTGCCGCTCCTGCGGAACGTGCCCTCGGGCCAGTCCGTCCTCGCTGGAGCGCTGGGGCCGTTCAGGGTTGGCAAGGCCGTCGGGCTGCCCGGTGACAACACGCTTGAGCCGATCCAGGTCCAGGGCCCCTTCGGCCCGATCACCGTTGGTCGCGGCTGGGGTCCCGAGGTCCTCGGCGCGCTGACGCTCGCCCTTGGCGATGCGCCGGAGGCTGACCCGAACGGGACGGACCTGATGGCGGGCTTCAACCCCAACGGCGGCTACGCGATCCTCTCGGGCCCGAGGCTCGGTCCCGTCAACGGCCTCGACCCCAATAGCCCCGATGGGGCCACCGTCGGGGGGATGGAGGTCATCCGATACTCGGGCTTCTCCGGCAACCAGCTGCAGGTGGTGGCGCGCAACGTCGAGCTCCAGCGGATCAGCGAGCAGGAAGAGCCGGACGGGAATCTCGGTGGGGCGCACGCGTTCATCTTCTCCTGGGACCTGCAGATCCTCGTCGGCGGCGCGTCGGGCACCGCCTTCGATGGGGATGAGCTGCTCCAGATGTCGACGTTCTGCTACCCGATATCGATCGGCGTACCTGGAGTCTCTGCCCTGAGCTTCGCCGAGCCGACCACCGGGATCTCACAGTTCGCGCAGATCACGCGGCTCGACGACGGCGAGCAGACGGAGTGGGTGCGCTACGACGAGATCGACCTCGCGGCGTCTCAGCTCGTGCGCTCGGATCCGGGGACGCTCCAGCGGGTGCACGGCATGCTCCACTCCCTCGGTGATGCCGAGGTTCAGGGAGCTGGCGGCGGCGGTGGAGGCGGCGGCGGAGGCGGCGGCGGCGGCGCGCCGGGTTCCGGCGGTGGGGGCGGCCTCGGCGGCGCAGGCGCAGGAACCAGCGTTGGCATGGGGGACGCTGTGGGCGCGGTCGACGGGGCCGCGGCTCCCTCTTCCCCCTCTGCCATGGTGGTCGCCATGTCGACCCCTGAAGGGGTCGTGGCCTCGGCGGCGGGCACGGACTGGGACCCCAGCCGAGGCGAGGACCCGAACGGCGACTTCCCGCTCTCCAGGGCTGTGGCCAGCACGCTCAACTTCCGCGGCGCCCTGGGCACCAGCATCGGGACCCATCCGGCCGGCGCGCCGGTCTTGCCTGTGGTTCAGTTCAACGTCCCTGACCTCGCCTTCGAGCGGGGCCGGCCGGGCGCGAAGGACCCGGTGTTCATCGTCAACGGAGACCTCGGGGCCCTCGGGTATCCGTTGACGATCCATCGAGCTCACTACCCCGCGGCGGCGCGCGTGGTCCACGGCTTCGAGTCCGAGCCTGAGTCGCAGGTGGCCACAGAGATCGCCTCCAGCTTCGAGCCCCAGGTCGGCATCTTCGTGGGCAACGCGTGCTACGTCGCGTTCGAGGGGCCGGTCCTGACCCCGACGAGCCCGGGGGCGGCGGGCGTCACCGGGGGGGTCATCAGCGATCCCCGTTACCTGGGTCGCATGGTGAAGTTCCCGAGCGGCGAGATGCCTCGGTCTGGCCGGACCATGACCGTCGGCGCTGGCGCCAGCGGCCTCGCGGACTTCGGGGTCGCCTCGGTGACCGTGGACGAGATCGCCTTCGGGAGCCCGGTGGCCAACGCCGGCTGGGGCGGTTCACAGCCCGCAGTTCACGCCGCGGGTGGAGCGCTGCTGCTCTCGGCGCGCGTCGGCGAGACCGATCAGTCGCTCCAGATCCAGGAGAACGTCGTCCGCACGTCGAGCGGCCTCGTGGGGCAGCAGGGCTCGCCCCTCGGCGCGTTCCCTGACAGCGGGGGGCTCGTGGCCGTGGGCGAGGAGATCATCGCGTTCACCGCGGCGGCTGCGGGGAGCGGCTCCATCACGGTGGCCCCTGGGGGGCGCGGCATGCTCGGGACGAGGCCCCAGACCCACGAGATCACCGAGGCGGTGCACTGGCTTGAGGGCTGGCGATGCGCCGCGCTCGCGGGCTCGATCTCGCCCGGGGACGCCGTGATTCCGCTCACCTCCACCGAAGGGTTCCCGACCGAGGGGACGGCACTCATCGGCTCCGAGCTCATCCACTGGACGAGGGTCCAGGGGGGAGCGCTGGTCATGCCGCGGACTGCGGACGACGACGGGGAGGACGACGGGATCGGACCCGGCGCCTTCCGCGGGCGCTTCGGGACGCTCCCCGGCGGGCACGCCTCAGGTACTCCGGTCATCCTGTTCCCGTGCCGCTACTGGGACCGCTACGCGCCCCGCTTCGACGGGCCGGAGCTGGGCTACTTTGGACTCCACGTCGACCAGCCTGGGGCCTGGTGGTCGGGGGTGACCTGGCAAGGTGAGGAGCCCGGACTGGGCGGCGTGGAGCTAGTCGTGCTTCAGCGCGGCTCCGACGTCCCCTGGGACGCTGACCCCGAGGAAGTCGAAGGGCTCCTGCTCATGGAGGATGGGACCGAGGCGGACGGCCTGATCCCGCTCGGACTGCAGGCCGACCGATTGGAGTGGCGTGTGTTCGCCAGGTACAGCCAGGGAGCGTTCGACCCTGAGTTCGGTATTCAGCACGGCTGGAAGCAGACCCCCCGCTTTGACTTGCTGGGGGTGACCTACTCGGCTCCGGGACGTGTGATGAGGAGCACGGATCGATGAGGTCGGCCGCCCGTTCAGTCCGCGCCGGGGTCACCCTGGTGGAGCTCCTCTTGGCCACCGGGCTCGCGGCCATCGTGGTCACCGCCACGGTCTCCATCGTGGATACCACGCTCTCCATGTGGACGCGCGGCGAGACGGTGAGGCAAGCCAGGGAGGAGGGGGTCGCGGTGCTCTCGCTCCTGGGGAACGACCTGCGTCAGCTTCACGGCGGCGAGCAGGGCGACCTGCTGGTGGACTGGGAGGTCTTCGACGTCGAACGCGACGGGGTGGTGGAGCGATACCTCCCGCGGGTCCGCTTCGTGCGGGACGCCGCGGCGAGTGAAGTGGCGCGCGTCGAGCGCCGTCGGCTCGCCACCGAGGCCCGCGCGGAGCGCGACCGGATCGCCCTGGCGCTGGGTGATGACGCGAAGGAGATGGACGAGGCACTCGCCGAATCCGAGCTCCTCAAGGTGGCCGGGGTCAGCGCGGAGGAGGCGTCCTTGGGGCTCCTGGGAGCGCCCGACCTGCGGGCGTCGCGCCTGGTGGAGGTCCTTTACGCCGTCGTGCCCGAGGGGCGCGAGGGAGACCGCCGCTACACGGGGGTGCTCTACCGCGGCGAGCGCATCCACACGCCGGACACTCCGCCGGTGTTGCTCTCGGACTCCGCCTTCGATCGGAGCGGGATCCCGGACCTCTCTCTGGCCCGCGAGGTGGCGCGCGGCGTGCTCTGGATGCGGCCATTGATGGCGACCCAGACCTCCCGGCTAACACCCGGCGAGGACGGCAAGAGCGGCTGGAGCACCGAGCGCAACCCCGCGGGCGCGGCCACCTCGTGGGACGCGTGGCGCCTTGGGAGGCCGGACCCCGATCTCACGGTCTGGAACGAACCGGCGGCGGGCATGCCCCGCGCGGGCGTCCGTCCGCTCCTCCCCAGACGTTTTCGAATCGAGCTCGAGATCCAGCGTCCCGGGGACTTCGACAGGGCTCCGCGCCTGCTTGAGTCCGTGGACGAGACCGCCGAGTTCTTCACCGTCACCAACGGCGACGCCCTGCGACCGGCGGTGGGCGGATACGTGCTCGTGGCGGGAGAGTGGATGGAACTCAAGCGAGTGGTCGGAGACCGCGCCGTGGTCCGGCGTGCGGCCCGGGGCACCGCGAGGCGCCGGCTCCCCCTGGAGTCCCGCGTGCTCTTCGGACAGCCGATCGACATGGACCTGCCCATCGCGCTCCATGAGGACAACTGGAGGCTCTCGAGCAACCAAGACCGATGAAGAGCTCTCCTACGACCCCGCGGACCCCGCGCTCAGGCTTCACCCTGCTCGAGGTCATCCTCTCCGCCAGCCTCCTCGCGGCCGGGATGTCGATGATCCTTGGCGTCTTCAACTTTGGAGCGGCGGTCGTCCGCAACGCGGAGCTTCGCTCGCTCTCCGCGTCCTCGGTGGAGGCCCTGATCAACGACCTGGAGGAGAACCTCTTCGAGCTCCGGGCCGACGGCTCGGTGGGCGAGCCCGCGCTGATCGTGGACCGTCCGGTCCCCGGCCGAACCGGGGTGCGCTACACGGTTGATGCGACGCCGAACACCGCCATGTTGGACGCGCAGGGGTTGCCCCGCGAGTACGTGGTAGAGATCTCCGTCAGCTGGTCCGCCTCGGGCGTTCGGCGTGCGGCGCGCTGGTCGACGATCATGCTGCGCGAGGTCCCCTTCGGCGCGCGCATGCGCCGCCGCTTCATCCGCTGAGGGGGACTCAGCCCCGCCCAGCTCAGTCCCGCCCAGCTCAGTCCCGTATACCACCCACACGCACGGCAACTTCCCGTACGCCGAGCCTGACCTACAATGCACCGGCGCCGCTGCGGCGCCTGCACCGAGAGATGAGAGTTAGAAGCATGATGAACGCCAACCGAATCCGCCGGGTCGCCCTCGTGGCCTGCGTCACCTGCGTCGGGGCCACCGCTCACGTGATGGCAAGCTGGGGCCAGGAGGACGCCTCCGGGGCGCCGTCCCTCCAGGACGAGCTCTTCGCCATCCCCGCTCCGCCGGCGCCCGAGGATGTGGTCATGCTCAAGCTCCGTGACGGCCGGATCCACTGGGGCGCGATCAGCGACCATGACACCACCGGCTTCGCCTTCCAACGCCTGGACAACGGCGGGGAGGTGCGCGTGCCCTGGTCCCTGCTTGACCCGCGACAGTCGGATCAGTTCCGCATGGACTTCGGCTACGTGCAGGTTGAGGCCGAGGAGGTCTACGTCGACGCGGAGCGCTTGCTCCTCGAGGGCGGCGGCACCGTCGAGGGGGTGATCGTCTCGCGGGAAGGAGACGCCTTCCTCGTCAAGACGGACGGCAACCTCCAGATGGTCCCCAAGCGCAGGGTGCGTGGGATCGAATCGGGGGTGAGGCTCCCCGCGCTCGACGTCTACGGGCGAGAGGAGCTCTACACTCAGTTCTCATCCGAGGCCGATGAGACCTCGGCGGCCTCCCAGCTGGACCTCGCTCGCCGTTGCGAGGGGATTCTCGACTTCACCAACGCCGTCAAGCACTACGAGGCGGCCCTCGAGCTCGGTGTCACCGGCGACGCGTCCGAGGAGGAGGGCTCCGTCGCGGGCGCTGAGACCCCTGACTACGACCTGCCCAAGGTCGAGGGAATGCTCGCGAGCGCGCGTATCAAGGCGGACAACCAGGAGCAGATCGAGTACCTGCGGGACGCGGATCGCCTCAGGAAGCGGAAGCGGTTCGACGACTCCCTCGCGCTGCTGGAGGCCTTCCCGACCAAGTACGCCGGCAGCAGCCTGATCGGCGACGCCCGCAAGCAGCAGGTGAAGCTCCTGGCCGACCGTGACGAGGCCGCGAAGTCCGTGGTGCGCTCGCGGTGGAAGTACCACACGCGCAAGCTCACGAGGGAGGCCGCCCGAGGCGCCAACTTCGAGGTGGCCCGGACCTGGGCGACCGAGGAGGCGAGCCAGGCCATCGCGGGCCGCGTGCTGGCAGACGTTCAGGACCGCGTGACCAGCGCGGTGTCGGAGGACGACGTGCTCCGCCTCTGGGAGGAGCGGGATCGCGGCCGGTTCGAGTCCTCCACTTATGGGCTTGGGACCTGGCTCCTGGGAGAGGATCGGGCTGGGACCAACGGGGATGACCCCGCGGCTGCCGCCAAGAGCGCGGTCTCGGCTGTGGACGAGCAGCGCAAGGCCATTGAGGACCGCATCAAGCGCTACCTGGAGAACCAGAAGATCTCCCGCCGCAACCAGGCCTCCGATGACGAGGAGGACCTGACGCAGAAGTTCTGGGAGGAGTGGACGGTCAATGGCCGCTCGCTCTGGCTCATGTCGTACTACCTCGAGGAGTCCGGCGACTTCGAGATTCGCCCGCGGGCGAGCCTGAAGCCCTGCAAGACCTGCGGCGGCCTTGGGGCGCTTCAGCTCCTGGTCACCGGCGCCGTCCAGGCCGGGGAGACCGCCAGCGTCGCCTCGTGCCCCGTCTGCCGAGGGGTCAAGGTGACCCGCCGCATTTACTTCCGATGAGGCCTGCCCACGGGCTCTGGAGCACGGCGGCGCTCGCCGGGCTGCTCGCCGTCGCTGGCTGCCAGTCCACCAAGAACCGCGAGGTGCGGCCGGACTCCCGGCCCGTGCCCGCGGCGCCCGCGGAGGTCGCGGTGAGCCCGGCCGCGGAGCGCGGGGCGGATGGCACAGTGGCGTCCGGCACAGTGGCCCCCGGCACAGTGGCGTCCGGAGCTGGGGCGTCCGGAGCTGGGGCGTCCGCCGCATCGGAAGCCGGCGGCGCGGGCGCTTCCAGTGTGTCCGCGGGAGTACGCGCCGGCTGGCCCGACGATGTCGATCTAGAGGCCGGCGCTGTCCTGGCCTCGGTGGGGGGGCGAGCGATCCGGGTCGGGGACTTCTTCTCGAACCTCGCGGTCCGAGAACCAGCGCTCCTGAGGGTGCTGCTGGACGACCTGGTGATCTCACGAATCCTTGTGCTGGAGGCCGGGCGCCTGGGCCTCGAGCCACCTGGCGAGGAGGTCCAGGCGCTGGCCAAGCAGGGGGTGAGTGAGGTGGGGCAGCAGGCCAGCAAGGCGGGCTACACGAACCCCGACGACTTCATCAGGGCCACGGTCGGGATCGAGCCAGAGGTCTATCTCCGGCGCCTCACCGAGAACGCGGCCATCGAGTCGCTCGCTCCGCGCTGCGTTCGGGCGTGGCTCCTGGCAAGTGATCGACGCGATGTGCGAGTGATCGCCGTGGAGGGCCAGTCCGCTCGAGACGAGGTCATGGCCCGCCTGGCCCGTGGAGAGGCCTTCGAGTCCGTGGCGCGGGACCTCTCGCTCGATGCCTCCCGGGAAGATGGGGGGCGCTTCTCGCCGCTCGTTCGATCGGAGAGCGTCATGGCGAGGATGGCGTTCGCGACCGAGGTGGGGTCCTGGACGGGGCCCGTGCGCAGCGGAGGCGGGCTCGTCTTCCTGAAGGTCGAGGCCAAGCCAGCCGTCCTGCAGGGGGCCTGGACTGCGGTGGGGAGCGCTGTGGAGGCGAGCTTGTCAACCCGGCCCGTGGACCCCATGGAGATCTCACAGTGGAAGGAGGCGATGCTGCGTCGGCACGACGTGGACACCCAGCCCTTCCTCGACCTGATTCGATGAGCTTGGCCGGCAGAAGAAGCGCGCGGGCCGGGGGGAAGCGCGCTTGAATTGGGGTCGGCAGATCGCCAATCTCCTGTCATGGACGACGCGCTGCTTGGAGCGGAACTCGAGGACATCGAAGCGACTGCTGTGATGGAACAACCGGAAGACTCCGTCGGGGAGGCCTCGCCCGCTGGCGGCGCCGCCCCTGATCCTGCTCCCGCAGACGAGTCCGGGGACGCCCCGGCGCCCGAGGATGCTGGGCACCCCGCGGCGGCAGATTCAGCTGGGTTGGATTCAGCGGGGTCGGATTCCGCTGGGTCGGATTCAGATGGGGCTGATCCGGCGGCTGCCAGCACCGAAGAGGTCACCCCCGAAGCTCCGAGCGACTCGTCGGAGGCCGAAGCGGCAGATCGTGGGCCTGGACCTGGTGCGGACCTGACGGATGATCAGCTCGAGGAGCGCACCCTTGCGCTGCTCTTTGCCTCTCCCGACCCGCTCTCGGTGGGTCGACTCGTGAGCCTCCTTGAGCGGCCGCCGGCCGCGCGGGTCCGGGCAGCCATCGAGGCCATCGGCCACCGGCTCCAGACGGCGGGGCTCCCGCTCCAGCTGCGGGGGATCCGCGGCGGCTACATGGTGATGACCATCCCCGAGATGGGAGAGGTCGTGGGGCGCCTCGCGCGGGGCCCCGCGATCGAGCGCATCAGCCCGGCTGCCCTCGAGACCCTCTCCATCGTCGCGTACCGTCAGCCGGTCACCAAGGCAGAGATCGAGGCGATCCGCGGCGTCCAGGCCGGTCCGATCCTGCGATCGCTGGTGGATCGTGGCCTGGCCCGCGTGACCGGGCGAGCCGATGTTCCCGGACATCCTCTCCAGTACGGGACGACCAAGGACTTCCTCGACCGATTCGGGCTCATGGGCCTGGATGACCTCCCCAGGGACGCAGAACTGGCCCGGGACTGAATCCCGAGCGGCGGAGAACGGGGCTCGGCCGGGCGAGGGCGCTCGCGCCGTTCGGACAGGAGGGCCCTGTCAGGAGGGTCCTGTCAGGAGGGTCCTGTCGGGAGGGCACCGTCAGGAGAGGACGGCTTGAGGGCACGGCTTGAGGGCCCCTTCAGGAGGCCCCGGCTGGATGGCCCCTTCAGAGCCCCGGCTGGAGAACCCGGCTGGAGAACCCGGCTGGAGAGCCCCGTATGGAGAGCCTGTCTGGAGTGCCCCTCGCTGGAAGAGGCCTGGGACGTCTCCGAGGTCTCGCATTCGCCGCCCGGCCCTCGCTCGCCCCCCAAAGGGGTGGTCGACCATGAGCCCTGCTCGGTTCCGGCGGTTGCCTCGCTCCATCGGCGCCCCGTACACTCTTGCGCCGACCATTCGTCGAACCCCGCTGCGCGCGGAGCGGATTCCCCGCTCTCGTGCTCCGAGCGGCCCCGAGGGCCGTCCACCGACTCGATCCCATGTCCCAAACCCCGCAGAAGCCTGGCGCCACGACCCCGAAGCATCACGAGGATGACCTGATCGTCGTTCCGGAGGGCAAGAGCCGCCTCCGCTACATCGCAACGATCGGTCTCGTCGTCTTCCTGCTGGTCATCTTCGTGGTCGCGGACACCTTTCAGTCCGCGCTCTCCGGCGGTGGAGGGGACCAGGATCCGGTCTATCTCACCTGGACCGACCCGATCTCGAAGGCGCCCCGGCAAGTCCTGGGGTCGGAGTTCAATGCCACCGCTCGTGACCTGGGGATGATGGAGAACTTCGGCTTCTTCAGGCCCTACAGCGCCGCCTTCAGCGACCCGCTGTCGCCGGACCGAGGCCGCGGGGGGCTCGAAGAGGAGGACGTCGCCTCTTTCTTCGTGTTCGAAGGGATCGCGAACAGCATCGGGATCGAGGTCAGCAACGAGGAGCACAAGGACCGGCTTCGGGGTAGCTTCGGCGACGCCGAGGGGCTGAGGAGGGGCGCCACGCTGGCCCGGATGCCTGTGGAGCGGCTGGAACAGATCATCCGCCGCTGTGAACGGGTCGGGAAGGTTTGCGCCCAGATCCTCCTCTCGGTGGAGGCTCCCGACGCGGCTGCGATCGAGGCTGAGTGGCTCGAGGAGAACCCTCTCTTCAAGTTCAATGTGGTGACCGTCAAGACCGACCAGTACGTCGATCAGGCTCGCTCCGAGGCCCCGGACGACGAGACCCTCGCGGCCTGGTTCCATGAGCGCCCTCTGTTCGAGCAGCAGGGTCTCTTCACGGCCCAGACCGTCACGGCGGATGTGGCGTACGTTCCTGTCGGGGAGGGAGCCGCCTACGACGCGGCCGCGCTCCTCGCGGCGTATCCGGCGCCAGAGGGAACCGATCTCGCCGAGCAGGCGAGCAGCTACTACACCGTCAACCGCGCCACGCGGTTCGCCGTGCCGGCCGATCAGCAGTTGGTCGCCACGGTGGGTGAGGACGGGGAGAAGATCATCCCCGAGACCCCGAAGCTGTTCTACGAGCTGGAGGAGGTGCAGGAGCAGGTCGACTTCGAGGCGCCCATCTACGCCGCGATGCGAGCCTGGCTTACGGACCTTCAGGACCGACGCACCCAGGGCGAAGAGGTGGACTTCGCGGCCGAGGCCGCGAGCTACGGCCTGACCTTCATGGCCGGCCCCGAGGGAGGTCTTGAACGCTCCGAGCTCGAGGCGCAGGCTCCCTGGGGCACGCCGATGATCGCGGGGATGCTCACCTTCGCGCAGGAAGGGGCCTTCCTCCCGTCCGTCATGATCGGCAGCAAGTCCATGGCCATCGCGCTCGCGCGGGCCAAGAAGGATCGGGAAGAGCCCCCCTTCGCTGACATCCGGGATGAGGTCCTGGAGATGTGGGCGACCAGCCGCTCGGCGGAGATCGCCGTGGAGACCCTCGACGGGGTGCGCCTGGTCCTCGCGGCCAAGCCCGAGGACATTGAGGCCGCAGACTGGCGGCCCGAGATCGACCTCGCTGAGCTCCAGAAGCTGACCTCCGAGGCCGGCTACTCGGTCATCGAGCGGGACTGGCTCGGTCAGAACTCCGTCCCCAACGATGACTTCGCCGCAGCGACACCGCTCCAGCGCTTCCTCAGGGGTAACGTCGAGATGCACGCGCTCGAGGCCGGGCAGGTCGCCCCTGCGGTGTCCAGCCCCACCAGCGACGAGGTCTTCCTCGTGCGCATGGAGGGCAAGAAGAGCCCGCCCATCGAGGACATCGGGGCCCTGGGGCTGCTCAGGGCGCGAGAGATGGCGAAGAGCGACGCCTTCCAGGCCATGGGCACGAAGATCTTCCTCGGCGATGGCGAGTGGATGACAGACACCGTCCAGGTCCGGTTCCCGGAGCGAGATCGCCGAGAGGCTGCCAAGGAGCAAGGCGGGGAGTAGCGCCCCTCGCTCGCGTGCCGCGGCGGACGCCGAGGTGCGACCCTAGGGGAGTCAGGGAGGGGGAGCGCTCAGGCGCTCCCCCTCCTTCGTTCCACTCGGCCTCCCTCGTTCCACTCGAGGCGTTGGAGCGCTCTCCCTGCCTCGCGCGCGTCGCCTGCGCACGGCCGAGCCGTCCCCCGTGGAGGCCGAGGCTCGGCTCGCCATCACGCGGGCTCGGCGGCTGGGCATGCGGGCACGGCTGAGGGGCTCGGCTGAAGGGCTCGGCTGACGGGCTCGGCTGACGGGCACGGCTGACGGGCACTCTGGCTCAGCGGTCGACAAGACAGGCGCCGGCACCGGGGCGGCTGGCGACCGCGCAGGGAGCGGTCGCTCGCCGGCGCAGGCCCCGCGGGCGCTCTCAGGCCCGCGGCGCTCAGGCGTTGGCCAGGATGACGCGGAAGATCGAGCCGCCGCCCTCTCGGGGGTGGGCCGAGACTCTGGCGCCCATGGCCTTGGCCTGGAGCGCGACGAGGTGGAGGCCCAGACCGGTGCCCTTGGTCTTGCGGGTCGCCTCGTCGCCGAGCCGCCTGAAGGCCTCGAAGATCCGCCCGCGGTCCTCTTCGGCGATCCCGGGGCCGCGGTCGAGGACCTCAAGGACGACCCTCGACTTGCGGTCCTGCAGTGTGCGCACGAGGATGACGTGCTCCTTCGGGCGCTCGCGGTCCTCCGGTTCGACTGGGCTCGAGGACCCCGTCGAGGGTCCCGCGGAAGACGCCGCAGGAGACGCATACTTGCGAGCGTTCTCGACGAGGTTGGTGAGGATGACGTGGATGCCGTCGGGCAGCAGTTGCACCGGCGGGAGGTGCTCGGCCAGCTCGAACTCGAGGTCCTTGGCGACCGTTCCGCCGACGAGCTCGAGGCTCGGCCTCACGGACGCGATCTCTGCGTTGAGGGAGCCGCTGGTCGGCTCGTGCGCCTGATCGGAGAGGCGTCGCCTCAGCAGGACGCGGTCCACGAGCTGATCGAGGCGGTCGGATTCCGCGACGATCCGGGTCAGGTAGTCAAGGCGTCGCGCCTCGTCCTGGAACCAGCCGTCCCGGAGCATCTCGCCATAGAGCTTCACCGCGGCGATGGGGGTGCGGAGCTCGTGGGTGACCGAGGCGACGAAGTTTCGCGTGCGCTCCGTCTCCTCGCGGCTCCGCCGGACGCTGCTGAGCAGGAGCCGGATCCCGATGGTCATCGAAAAGATGAGCACGAGCGCCACGGCCGCGAACCACGAGTTCTGCACGCGGAACCCACGGCGGCGCTCGCCCACGTCAGCCGCCACGAACATCGTGCCCCGTGACATGATGTCGGGCGGCGTGTCCTGCTCCATCTCGAAGAACGGCAGGAGGTTGTCGAGGGCGAAGTAGACGTCGGGGTCGGGGTCCTTGGCCAGGCGCGTCCTGGGGGGGAGGAAGCGCAGCGACGGGCCGAGGACCTGCGCGGCCTCCTCCTCCGGGAGCCGCGAGAAGAGCCACTCCGGGTCAAACGCCACCCCCTGGATCAGCATCAGGTCCCTGGTGATGGGCTCGAAGCAGCTCTCGATCAGCGGGATCGCGAGCTGGGGCATCACGACCCGGCGATAGGCGATCAGCAGCGGCCGGCCGGACGGCTCGAGCCGCGTGGTGCGGAAGGAGAAGAAGCTGACGTGGACGTCGTGCTGCTCGCCCTCGTAGAGCTCCTGGTTCGCGTCGAGGGCGGACCGGCACTCGTCGACTCCGGCGTCCGCGATGTTGAGCAGGACGGCTCGCAGCCGCCGAGAGCGCGTCTGTCCCCAGCCCTCGAATCCGACGCTCTCCAGCTCCGCTGTTGCGAGCGACTCGGTGGGCTCCGGTCCCTCTAGGAACTCGGCCCGAACGAGGTCTTCGAGGAGCGTCTGGATCGGGTCGATCGCCGTCGCGTCCTCTGCCCCCCGGAGCACATCGACCGCCACGGGCTCACCGAAGCGATCCTGAGCCGGATCGGGCGCGGCGAACGAGAACCACCCAAGCACCGAATCCGGGCGCGGCTCCGAGACCAGCGCGGTGTCCTCGGTCCGGATCGGGCCGAGGTCGTCCACGTAGGCTTCGGCGCGATAGGCCTCGAAGGGCCGCATGAACTCCCGCTCGAGCTCGATGTTCACCCGGCGGAAGCACTGCTCCGCCAGGCGTCGCGCCGCGTCCTCGCTCTCCCTTGGGAGCTCGAGGAGGACCCGCTGCTGCTCGCGCTGCAGCTGCCGCCAGAGGAGGCCGCCGAACACGACGGCAGGCAGGACCACCAGCAGGACGTAGAGGAAGAGCGCGGTCCGCCCCGAGGGGCCCCGGAGTTGAGACGGGCGGAGCGCGAGCCTCATGGGGGTCCTCAGGCGTACCAGCGGTAGCCCTTTCCGCGGACGGTTTGAATGAGCGTCGGCTTGCTGGGCTCCGGCTCGACCTTTCTGCGCAGCCCGACGATGTGAATGTCCACCGTTCGGGTCTCGACGTTGGCGCTCTGGTAGTGCCAGACGTCAAGCAGGAGGTCTTCGCGGGTCACCACGCGGTCGTGGTGCTCGATCAGATAGCTCAGGATGTCGCCCTCGCGGGGGGTCAAGGGGAGGGTTGTTCCGTCCCGGTGAACCTCCAGCCGCGCCAGGTCCACCTTGATGTCGCCGGGGAGCTCGAGCATGGCCGGCGGGGCCGACTCGAGCTTGTCGCGGCGGAACTGCGCCTCGATGCGCGCGACGAGCTCGCGCGGCGAGAACGGCTTCTTCATGTAGTCGTCCGCGCCCGCCTCGAAGCCCCGGATGAGGTCCTCCTCATCGGCCAGGGCCGTGAGCACGAGGACCCGCACCGTGTGCTGGTTCTCGCGCAGCTTCCGGAGCACGTCGAGCCCGCTCTGGCCGGGGAGCATGAGGTCGAGAACGATGAGGTCAAAGTCGCCCCCCTGGGCGATCTCGAGGGCGGCGTCCCCGTCGTGGGCCAGGGAGACGGTGTGCCCGGCATGCTCGATGGCGTCCCGGATGCCGAGGGCGAGCGCCTCCTCGTCCTCCACGACGAGGATCTTGCGGGAGGCCTTCGGGTTGGCTTGGGCGTTGGGGGCGGTGGTCATCGTCAGTACTCGTTGGGGTCAGGTGATCGCGCGACGCATCCTCTTACGTCAACCACCCCATGCGGTGAGCGGGGATCGCGCGCCTCACCTTCGTGGAGAATGGAGGGTGTCGGTCCCATAAGAGGTCTTCGGGCGCTGGATACGCCGCTCGGTACCGCTATCGGTCCTTTTTGGTCCGTTCACGCCCAAAGGAGCCCTCAGAAGACCTCTCAGTGAAGCTCCCGGGGGGGGCACCGAGCCCACGCCGGCAGAGGAAGCCGCAGGTCTGGGATTCGGGGGGCTCAACGGTCTGTCGAGGTCACCGGAGCCGGGTCGATTCTGGGGCCGGCGCCTTGGATCAGGTCCGAATCGGAGAGCGCCTTCGTGGCTTCTTCGGGCAGGAAGGAGAGCTCTCTCGCGGAGAACGGGCCGGTCTCGATCCAGCTGGTCGCCACCGGGAGGTCCCCTGCCGCCGCGAAGGCCGCGGCCATGAGGAGCCGCAGGGTCGTGGTGTCCACCCCGGCATCCCTGGCCCTCTGGTAGGCGAGGCGAAACTGGGTCGCCGCCTGCTTGGCGTTTCCGCTGCGCAGGTCCTGCTCTCCGAACAGCACCTTGGTCGCCACCATGAAGGCGTCTCTCTCGAGCTCCGCACCCCGGGCCGCCGCGTCCAACTGAGCGCGATAGGTCGAGTTGGCGTCGTCGAGGCGGACCTCGTCGAGCCCCTCTGCCTCGCGCCAGCTGGCCATCAGGGGCGCCGCGACCCCGAGGTGCCCCTCGAGAGTCTCCTCGAGGGCGAGCTGGCGGGCGAAGGCGGTGTCGAGTCGGCCGAGCTGAGAGAGCATCTGGAGCGCCTCGGTCACATCCGAGGGTTCGCGGCGATCGCAGGCGAGGCGCACCAGGTTCTGGATCAGGACCGGGGAGCGGGGGTCGAGCAGGAGCGCGCGGTAGAGCGCCGCCTCGGCCGCCACGTAGTCGCCCTCGCGTGCTTCGAGGACCCCGAGGTTCATGAGCGCGGCGAAGCTGTACGGCATGTGGCGCAGCCATCGCTCGAGCGCGGCGCGCTGCTGCTGTGCGGGGGCGCCAGTCGAAGCGAGCTGGGCCCGGCGCATCTCGAGGACGATGGGGCTGTCGGGGGCATGGAGGGCGGCCCGTTTCAGGATGCCGTCCACGAGCTGAGCGTCGAGCTTCTCCCGGCCGTCCTCAAGGACGATCCGCGCGCCTGGGATCTCGGCCATCGCCCGGCCGTACCGGACGAGGGATACGGCGCGGGGGGAGAGGAGCAGCAGAGCCAGGAGCGCGAGGCCAGGGGCGAGGCGCTCGTAGCTTTGCTGGCTGATGAGCTTCGGGCGTCGGGGCTCTGCTTGCTCGGGGTCGGCTCGGCCATCGCGGCCGAGGACCGTACCGATGAGGACGAAGCCGATCAGCGGGGCCACCGGGCCATAGAGCAGCGGCGAGTTCACCGTGCAGTTGGCGAGGACCGCGACCGTGGCGAGCGCCAGGTCCCGCCGATCATCGTCTCCAGCGGAGATCAGCCTCAGGGCTCGAATCAGCGCGAGCAGGAGCAGCAGGGCGAAGGCGCCACCGCCCACGAACCCGAGCTCCGCGAGCGCGGTGAGCGGGTCGTTGTGTGCGTGCTCCACCTCGATGGGCGTCGGCTCTCTGCGGTCGAACGAGGAGGCCTCGATCTCAGCGGGGTCGCGGAATGGAGGGAACGCGGCCTGGAACTGGCCCGGGCCCGCCCCGAGCGGAGCGTGGACCCCCAGGAAGGTCGGGAGCTGGGCCCAGGTCTTCAGCCGGAAGTCGAAGCCTCCGGTGGTGGTCTTGGTGGCGCTGCCCGTGGGGGCGGTGGCGGCCTCGCGGGGGGCCGGATCGTCCGCGCCGCCGGTCGCCAGGCGCAGGCCGGTGGGGGCGAGGCCGATGAGGAGCGCGAGGAGCAGCAGCCGGAGTCGACGGGCGCAGCTCGGTCGCTGGACGCCACCGGCGGGTGCGAATTGGAGCGCGGCGACCGCAGCCAGGGCGGCCGCACCAAGGCCGAGGAGCCCCGCGTACACGGGGATCGTTCCGACCTTGAACGCGTACAGCCCCAGGGCGAGGAGCCCCATGACGGCGAGGGGACCCTTGCTGCGCAGGAAGAGGCCGGCGCCGAGGATTGCGCCGGCGAGGGCAGCCTCGGAGAAGTCGCCGGAGTTGCCAAGCGCGGCTCCGCCGTCGGTGGTGAAGGCCGCAACGAGGAGGAGCAGCGTGATCAGGGGGAGGCCCTTGACCAGCACCGCGCGGCCGCCGGGGCCCAGGGCGGTGCCCGCGATGGCCCAGCCCGCGGCGGCCGCGAGGGCGGCCACGGAGCGCCACGCTCCGAACACGTCGGTGGCGCGCGGCAGGTGGTAGGCCGCGAAGGCGAGGAGGACGTAGAAGAGGGGCAGCCCCAGCATGCGACTGCCGCGTCCGCGCAGCGTCGCGAGCAGCGCCGCAGGGATGGCGGAGAGGGCCGTGATCCCCACTCCGATGGAGGTGGTGTCCGGCGCCCCCATGAACGGACTCAGCGCGCCGCTGCCCGCGGAGAGAAGCTCGCCAGGGAAGCAGAGGACGGCCAGGGGCAGCAGCACGAGCCACGCCTGGAGGCGATCCAGGGAAGCTGCGTTGGCGCCCTCGCCCGCGGTGAGGGGCTCTGATTGGGTGGGGTCCATGGTGAGCAGCCGTCGTCGGCCTTTGGAGAGCTTCCCCTCGAGGGGTAGTTAGATCAAGCCCGGGTCCGTCGCCTGATGGAGTCTGCAAGTCCCTGGCGGCAGCGTGCTGGACCCAGGACCCGCGATCGACCAATGACCCGGTCCCCTGGACCCCGGCGGCCGTGGGTTCTTCCCCGGGGCCCCCGGAATCGACGGATCCTGTTTGGGCGATCGCAAGGGGCGAGCCCATGATCCCGCCATGGTTGCCTTCCGCTTCCTCGCGCTTCTGACCGTGGGGCTCTCATTGCTCACGTTCGTGTTCCTGCTCAACGTGTCCAACGCTCGGCTCGAGCGGGAGTCGCTGCGGCAGGTCGTCGGGGCTCCCGTCCAGCTCAAGGGAGGCGAGGAGGTCGCCTGGACGCTGGATTTCGGGGACTCTCGGGTCGAATCCGCCTGGCCGGGGGCGCAGCGCCAGCCGCGCCTCTTTCTCCGGACAGTGCCGGGGGCCGTGGTGGCGGCCCGTGCAGAGTACCGCTCGCCTGAGGATGCACCTCTGCTGCAGGCGCTCGTCGCCGGGGAGCGCGTGGTCGCCACGGCGGGGCCGGACGGACTTGCGAGCTTCGGGTGCCTCTGGCTGTCCTGGGTGCATCCGCTCACCATCAACTTCGAGGCCCTTGAGGGGGTTGGCGACGAGGCTCCGGCAGAGCCCTTCCTGAGCGGTCAGCCCTCGAAGAACTTCATCGCCGCGCGCGCCATCAGCCGGACCCTCTGGGTGGTCTTCACCGTCATCGGAGCCATGGGCTTCGCCGTCCTCGTCGCGACGCAGCGGGACCTCTTCGGGGCTCCCCGCGGTAGCGCTCGGCCCTGACGTCAGGCCGCCGAGGCGGGCTCGCTCAGGCGGAGCCCACGGCCCGGGTCACGATCGCGTCCACAAAGGTCTCGGGGTCGAAGCGCTCGAGCAAGTCCATGGTCTCGCCGGTGCCGATGTAGCGCACGGGGAGCCCGAGCTCGCGGTGGATACCGAAGATCGCGCCGCCGCGGGCGGTGCCGTCGAGCTTGGCGACGATGAGCCCGGTCACCTCCACAGAGCGGGTGAACTCCTTGGCCTGGCGGATGGCGTTCTGGCCGTTGGTCCCGTCGATCACCAGCCACGTCTCGTGGGGCGCGCCCTCGACCTTCTTCCCGATCACGCGCCGGACCTTCTCCAGCTCCTGCATCAGGTTGGACTGGGTGTGCAGCCGCCCCGCGGTGTCGATGATGGCCACGTCCACGCCCCGCGCCTCGGCCGCGGCGCAGGTGTCGAAGGCGACCGCGGCGGGGTCCGCGTTGTCGCTGTGCTGCCGCACGATCTCAGCGCCGTTGCGCTCCGCCCAGATCTGAAGCTGGTCCGCCGCGGCGGCTCGGAAGGTGTCTCCAGCGCCGAGGATGACCGACTTGCCCTGCCCCTGGAAGCGGTGGGCCAGCTTGGCGATCGAGGTCGTCTTGCCCGAGCCGTTGACCCCCACGATGAGGATCACGGTCGGCGATTGAGCAAAGTCAGGTTCCGGGCGGCCGCAGTCCCCGAGGATCTCGAGGAGCTTGCCGCGCATCGCGGTCCGGACGTCCTCTTCACCCTTGAGCTCGCCGCGCTTGTGGAGCCTGGCGAGCTCGGCGGTGAGGTCGGAGGCGATGGAGCCCAGGTCGCTCGTGTAGAGCAGCTCTTCCAGCTCGTCCAGGAGCTGCTGGTCGATCGCTCGGCCGCCGCGGAAGAGGCCGGAGATCCCGTCCGAGATGGCGTCGCGGGTCTTCGAGAGCCGCTGCTTGAATCGGTCGAGCAGCCCCATCTCAGCGCTCCTCCTCGGCTGCGCGGTTCTTGATCTTGTCGAGGATGCCGTTGATGAAGGCGCCCGAGTTCTGGGTGGAGAAGCGCTTGCCGAGCTCGATGCCCTCGTTGATCGCGACCTTCGGCGGGATCTCGTCGCAGTGCAGGATCTCGAAGGCCGCCATGCGAAGCACGTTGCGGTCGATGACGGCCATGCGATCCACCTGCCAGTTCTGGGCGACGAACTGGATCTCTGCGTCCAGCTCCGGGGCCGCGTCCAGGGTGCCCTCGACGAGCAGGCGTGCGTAGCGCGAGGTCTCGGCGTCGCTGCCCTCTGCCTGCTCCTGGAGGAAGCCGGTCAGGTCGTTCAGCTTCTCGGGACCGAGGAGGTCGACCTGGTAGAGGAACTGGAGCGCGAGCTCTCTGGAGCGAGTGCGTTTCTTCAATGGAGGATTCGGGAGGGGATCAGAAGCCCGCGGGGCGGCCATCGCCGGCTCCGGCGCTGGCCTGGTCGAGGGCGGCGAGGGTCACGAGCGCGGCGCGCGCGACCTCCCGCCCCTTGTCCTCGACGCCGCCCTCCTCGGAGGGGAGCGCCCTGGCCTTGGCCTGGTCCAGGTTCTGGCAGGTTAGGACGCCGAAGTGGATCGGCGTGTCCGTCTCCAGGGCAGCCTGGGTGATGCCCTGGGTGGCGCCCATCGCGACCCAGTGGTCGTGGGTCGTCTCTCCGGTGAGCACCAGACCGAAGCACAGCACGGCGTCGACATCCTCTCGTCGAGCGAGGCGTCGGGCGACGATGGGGAGCTCGAAGGCTCCTGGGACCCAGACGACCCGCAGGCCGTCCTCCTCCATGCCCGCCGCGCGCAGCTCGGCCTCGGCCGACCGCAGCATGGCGCCGGTGAGGTCCTCGTGGAACCGTGAGATCGCGACGCCGATACGCACGCCGGGGCGCTGAATCAGGTCGCGAGCAGCGCTCTTGGGATCGAGAGCCATCGTGAGGGGCGGGGTGGGGGAGAGAAAGAGCCGGGGGAGACGGGCGGAGAGTGTACGCGCGGCGGCGGCCTCCCGCACCTGGGTCCCTCACTTGTCGGTGGGGCAGCGGCGCTCACGCTCCCGGCTCAAGCGCCCCGGGACCCCCTCACGCATCCCGCGGGCTCGCCAGCGCCGGCCGCGGCGGCTCACCGCCGGCGCGCCCTGGCTTCCGAGCGAAGGACCGTCGGCCCAGCCAGCCCAGGGTGAGGGCGAGGTCGTCGATCACCGTATAGGCGAGGGGGACGACCCAGAGGGTGAAGAAGGTGCAGATCGCGAGGCCGCCTGCCACGCAGGTGGCCAGGGCTCTGTAGTCGATGCCCTGGGGCGGCGCCTCTCCAAGCGCCATGGGCATGAGGCCGACCACGGTGGTGAGGGCGGTCATCACGATGGGGCGGACCCGAGCGCCTGCGCCCTCGATGACCGCGTCTTGCCGGCTGTAGCGCTCGTCGATCCGGAGGCGGTGGATCTTGTCGATGAGGACGATGCCGTTGTTCACGACCACGCCCACCAAGATGATGATCCCGATCCACCCGATGGAGTCCATCGGGGTACCAGAGACAAACAGGGTCCAGAAGGCGCCGAGGACGGCGAAGGGGATCGTGGTGAGCACGCTGAGGGGCAGCAAGAGCGACTCGAACAGGATCCCCATGAGCAGGAAGACCAGCACGATCGAGAGGAGCATGGCGTTCTGCAGGTCGCGCATCTCCTGCATGCCCTGCACCACCACGCTGGTGTCTCGCCCGAGCTCGTAGCCGCGGGGGAGGTCCATGCCCTCCAGCGCCGCGTAGCCGGCGCGGACGAGCTCGGACTGGCGCGCGGGGTCCGACAGCCGCGCGGTGATGGCCTCGTTGATCTGGCCGTTCTTGCGAGAGATTCTCGAGGGAGCCGGCTGGAAGCGGACGTCGGTGAACGTCGCGAGCGCGACCTCCCCCTGGCTTCCCCAGATCGACAGGTCGCGCAGGGTGTCGAGGCCTGCGGAGACCGTGTCGTCGTACTCGATGAGCATCGGGACCTCGCGATCCTGTTCCTGGAAGCGGGGGAGCTGCGCTCCCCGCAGGGCCCAGGAGACGTTCTGCAGCGCGGACCTCGAGGAGACCCCGTATGAGAAGGCGGTGTCGCCGTCGACGTCCAGGAGGAGCTGGTCGGGCGCGTCCTCACTCGTCACCGAGACGTCCTCCAGCCCCGGGACGCGCTCGAGCACGGCGATGGCCTCCGCCGAGAGCTCGCGCAGGCGGTCCGGGTCCGGCCCGCGGAGCTCGAAGCTCACGAACTGCTTCGAGGAGTCACTGACCTCCGCCTTGTCGCGGAAGTACACGCGGTGTCCGGCTTGTCGGGGCAGCTCCCGTCGGATCTGCGCCCGGTAGAGGTCGAGCTGGTCCGGCGCGATCCGCTCGGGCCACCGCATCTCGACCTCGCCGCCCCCCGGATCGAAGCGGGCGATGACGTTCCGGAAGCCGAACTCGTCCTTGTAGCCATTGACGAACTCCTCGTAGGAGGCGATCTCATCGCTGGCCTCCCGGAGGGTGAAGTTGTCCTCGAGGTCCACCCAGAAGGAGAGCTTGCTTGTGTCCTCGTCCTCTCCGAAGGCCGTGACCGTCGTGTTCCCCCAGGGGATCACGATCGACATGAGCGCGGCGAGGGAGAGCAGGCCAGCCTGCCAGCGGTGCGCGAGGGTCCAGGTGAGCAGGGAACGGTTGGCCGCCTGGGCCCAGGCGACGATGGAGGTGCCGCCTGGCACGAAGCGCTCGGGCCGGGCGGGCGGTCGTTGACCCCTCCGCTGGAGCGCGGGGACGACCGCGAGGAGTAGGAGCAGCGCCAGGCCGCAGGCGGCGAGCGCCGGGATCGCGGCGCCCACGAGCGTGCCGCTCATGCGCGCGGGGACGTCGAGGGCGGCGAGCCGCTCCCCGGCAGCGACGGCGTCGCTGGAGCCGGAGAAGCGGAGGTAGGCGAGGTAGGCGGCGCCCACGGCCAGCGGCCAGCGCAGGGGGCTCGCCACCACCCGGAGCACGGGCCGCTCGACGGCGTGGAGCGCGCGCAGGACCCCATACCAGACCACCCGCACGGCGCCCACCGCGAAGGCCAGGAGGCGGGTGGGGAGGGCCGCGACGGGTGCCGCCACGGCGCTGAGGCGCTCTGCCCAGGCCGGTCGGTCGCCGAGCGCGCGGGCCGAGGCCGTGGGGATGAAGACGAGGGCGATCAGCAGGCTGAAGATCAGCGAGGCGCAGAGGGGCACGCCCATGGCCTGGAGCATGATGCTGATGCGCTGGCCGCCCATGAAGATCAGCGGGAGGAACACGACCACCGAGGTCATGGTCGCCAGGCCGACGGCGAGGCCAACGTCCCGGGCGCCGAGGACCGCGGCGCTGTGCGGCGACCTCCCAAGGTCGCGCTGGCGGGCGATGCTCTCGATGACCACCACCGCGTTGTCCACGAGCATCCCGATCCCGAGGGTCAGGCCCGTCATGGACAGGACGTTGAAGGACCCCCCGCGCGCCGCCTCGAAGGCGATGGCGAGCAGCGCGGAGACCGGGATGCAGAGGGCCACGCAGAGGGTCATGCGGGCCCGGCGGAGGAACATGAACAGGACCAGGATCGCGAGCCCGCCCCCCTGTACGGCCGTGCTCTCGAGGCGCTCGATGGAGCCCTCGATGAAGTCCGCCTGGTTGAAGAAGACGGTGGTCGAGATCTTCCCCGAGACCCGCGGGTCTTCCTGGATCTCGGCCATCTTGGCCTCAAGGGCGCGCCCGACCTCCACCACGTTGGCGTTGCCCTCCTTCTGGACGAGGCCGTAGTAGGCGTAGCCGCCGTCGATCCGCGTGATCTGGTCACGCACGGAGTTCACGCGCTCGACGGTGGCGATGTCCTTGATGCGCAGGCCCGGGCGGACCGGGTACTCGCGGATGTCATCGAGGTCCTTGAAGCGCATGTCAGAGCGCAGCAAGAAGTCCTTCCCGCCCTCGCTGACCTCGCCGAGGGGCTCGGCGAAGTTGTCGGACGCGAGGCCGCTGATCAACCCGGAGATGTCGAGCCGCGCCGCGGCGACCTTGTCCTCGTCGAGGAAGACCCGGATCGAGTCGTCCAGGAGCCCGAAGATGTTGACGCGGCTCACCCCGTCCACGGCCTCCAGGCCCTTCTGGACGTACTTGTCCACGAGGACCGCCGCGTTGTCGGAGCGCTCCTCGGCCACGGCGGCGAACCACATGATCGGGAGGTCGCCGTCGTCACTCGCCCAGATCCAGACCTGCTCGACCGTCTCGGGGAGGTCGGGCCGCGCCCGCTCGATCCGGTCACGGAGCTCGGCCTTGGCGAGCTCGGTCTCGGCCTCGCCGTTGAACTTGACCCTGAAGCGCACCTGATCGTTGGACGAGCTCGACGAGATCTCGTCGATGCCAGGCAGGGTCCGGAACTGCTCCTCGAGCACCCGAGCCACCTTGTCCACGTTCTCCTGCGCGTTGGCGCCGGGGTTGGGGACGAAGATCGTGAAGCGTGTCCCCGAGAGGCCCCCGGGGAACAGCTGCAGGGGGATCCGGCCGTAAGCGATCACGCCCATCAGCACGAGGGTGACGAAGAGCACCCCCATGGCGATGGGGCGCGAGACGGTGAGGCCAAAGAAGCCCTTCTGCTCACGACGAATCATGGCTGCTGGAGGTGGGGCATGGCTCGGTGCGCGGGGCTCAGCTCGCGGGGGTCGCGTCCACGGCGCGGTCACGGATGAGCAGGCGATACATGACGGGGATGACGAAGAGCGTCAGCAGGGTGGAGCTCACGAGGCCGCCAATGACCGCGATGGCCATCGGCGCGCGGAGCTCTGCGCCGGCGCTCCCGATGAACTGTTCGAGCCCGGGGAGGCCGACGAGCCATCCCGTGAGGGGCACGAGCCCCAGCACGGTGGTGGCGGTGGTCATGAGGATCGGGCGAAGGCGGGCGCGCCCCGCCTCGAGGATCGCGTCGGCCACGGGCATCCCGTCCGCGCGCTTCTGATTGATGCGATCCACCAGCACGATCGCGTTGTTCACGACGATCCCGGCCAGCAGGATGAGACCGATGAACACGACCACAGAGAGCGGTACGGAGAGGGCCTGGAGCATCAGCACCGCGCCGACTCCGGCGAGGGGCACACTCAGGAGGATGACGAAGGGCTGAACCAGGGACTCGAACTGGCAGGCCATCACCACGTAGACGAGGAAGATCGCGAGCAGCAAGGCGAACGCCAGGCTGCGGGTCCCCTCGTCGAGCTCCCGCTTCTGGCCGCCGAGCCCGATGGAGACCTCCCGCGGCGGGGTCAGTTGGTTGAGCGCCTCCTGGACGCGGGCGTTCAGGCCGCCCACGTCCTCCCCGGTGCTCGCAGCGGTGACGACCACCGCGCGCTGCCCACCGATCCTGCGGATCTCGGCGGGGCCCTGGGTGCGCTCGATGGAGGCCACGGCCGAGAGGGGGACGGGCTCCGTCGCGGTCGGGTTCACGATGAGCTCGGAGACATCATCCAGGGACGCGAGGATGCGCTCGTCGCCGCGGACGCGCACGTCGATGCGGTCGTCGCCCTCGATGAAGCGGGTCGAGACCGACCCGAGCACCTGGTCACGCACGAACCCCGAGACCTGAGCGAGGTCGAGATCGTAGGCCAGGGTCTTGTCCCGGTCGAAGGTCACCAGAGCCTCGGGGTATCCGGGGCGGACGGTGGTGCGGATGTCGGTGAGTCCCGGGATCTGCTCGAGTCGTTCGGCCACCTCGTTGGCGGCCACCTCCAGGTCGCCGAGGTCCCACCCCTTGATCTCCACCGAGACCGGCGCGTCGAGGGCGAAGGGAGTGGGGCGGCGGACGTCGACGACCTCCATCTCGGGCTCGACCCCGACGAGGGCTCGCACCCTTGAGATCATGCGCTCCTCCTCCGCCGGCCCGAGGTCGGGGTGCAGGCGGACGGTCAGCCTCGCGGTGTGCTCTCCTTCGATTTCACGGGTCAGCGTGTCGGCCTCGACGCCGACGGTCAGCGAGGTGACGTTGACTTGCTCGAGCTGTCGGACCTGCCCCTCGAGCCGCGAGTAGACGGCCTCCGAGTCCTCGATCGGGGTGCCGATCGGCAGGGACAGGAACGCGGTGAACTCCGACTGGTGGACCTCGGGGAGGAGCTCCAGCCCGAGGGACTTGGCTCGCTCGGTGGCGAACCAGCCCAGAGCGCCGGTGCCCAGGAGCACCAGGAGCGGGGCGGCGAGCGCCGCCTTGAGCGCCCTCGGGTAGACCGAGGAGACCGCGCGCCAGGCCAGGTCAAAGGTGACGCGCACCGGGAACGTCACCACGAACAGGATCGCGCCGACCGCGACGCCCAGGCCGCGCAGGGCCCGGAGCGTGACGAAGAGGATCATGAGCACCAGCCCGGCCAGCGCCCCCGCGGCGCGTTCGCCGATCGTCGCGTCCGGCCGCCGCGGGAAGAACTCACGTAGGGTGCTCGGGCCGCGGCGCCGGTCGGCATCGGTGAGCTCGACCTTGACGCCCGCCAGGGCCTTGCGTGAGGCCAGCATCGGGATGAAGAGCAGCGCGACCAGGAGCGACACCAGCAGGGCCGACACCACCGTCACCGCCTGGTCACCGAAGATCTGGCCTGCGATACCGCTCACGAACACGATGGGGGCGAAGACCGAGACGGTGGTCAGGGTTGACGCGGTGATGGCCCCCGCGACCTCCGTGACGCCGCGGACCGCGGCGCGAGAGAGGGGGTCGCCCTCCTCACGGCAGCGCGCGATGGACTCGATCACCACGATGGCGTTATCCACGAGCATGCCAACGCCGAGGGCGAGGCCGCCGAGGGACATGATGTTCAAGGACACGTCGAGCAGGAACATCGGCGCGAACGTCACGAGGACCGAGATCGGGATCGCGAGGGCGATGATCAGGGTCTGAGTGACCTTGCGCAGGAAGAGCCACATCACGATCACGGCGAAGAGGGCGCCCAGGATCGCCGACTGCTTCACCTCGTCGACGGCATCAGCGATGAAGGTGGACTGGTCGGAGAGCAGCTCGATGGCGGCCTCATCCCGGAGGTTCCAGCCCACGAAGTTGAGCTTGCTGCGGTCGAGCCACGCGATGTCCTCGACGCGCTTCCCGGCGCTGCGGCTGGCGACCTCGACCTGCTCGTCGGTGCCAAGGACCGCCTCGCGAACGCGCCGCGAGACCTCGACGATGTTGGCGCCGGCCTCGCGGTAGATGGCCACCTCGACGGCCTCGCGCCCGTTGAGCTGGGTGACCACCTCGCGCTCCGCGTGGGTGCGGTCCACGGTGGCGATGTCGCGCACGCGAACCACCGCGTTCCCGACGCGGGCGATCGCGAGCTCGCGGATCTCGTCGACGTCCTGGAACTCGTTGAGCGTCCGGACGAGGTAGACGGTGGAGCCCTCGCGGATCTGGCCTCCCGAGGCGTTCAGATTCTCCTGGGCGAGGCGCTGGCCGATGAGCGCGGGGTCCAGGTCGAGGGCAGCCATTCGGAAGGGGTCGACCCGGACGCGGATCTCTTCCTCCATGCCACCGCGGACCTGGACCGCAGCGACCCCGCGGAGCCCCTCGAGGTCACGCTTGATCCGGTTCTCCGCGAGCCAGCGGAGGCGAATCAACGTCTCCTCATCGGAGCCCGCGCGGCCCTCGGGGGGCGCGACGCCGAAGCGTAGGATGGGGTCGAGGTTCGGGTCGTAGCGGAGGATGAGCGGCTTCTCGGCCTCGGCCGGCAGGAAGACGCCGTCGAGCCGGTCGCGCACCTCTTGGACCGCGAACGTCATCTGCGTGCCCCAGTCGAACTCCAGCAGCACGTCGCTCGTCCCGGCGCGGCTGATGGAGGTGGTCTCCACCAGGTTCGGGAGCGTGGCGAGCGCCTCCTGGAGGCGGGTTGAGAGGCGGTCTTCGATGTCCTCCGGTGCGGCGCCGGGATACGACGTCCGCACGGTGAGCGTCGGATAGCTGATCTCTGGCAGCAGGTCCACCGGGAGCTTCGCGAACGAGACGACGCCGAAGACGCCCAGCGCGATCATCAGCATGGAGATCGCCACGGGCCGAGTCGCCACGAAGGCCAGGGCACCCTCGGTGGCCCGAGCCGCACCCTCGGTCCGGGCTTCGGATCCGGTGGAGTCCTCAGGCATCATCGGACGGCTCGCCCCCGTCGCTCGCGGCTGAGGCGGCGCCCGTCGAGCCGCCAGATCCAGCCCACGGGAAGGGATCCACCGTGTCCCCATCCTCGAGGTCACGGTTGCCGACGACGGCGATCTGGTCACCGGCCGAGAGCGTCTCTCCGGTCGCCGGGATCACCTCGACGTGGTCGTCCTCGGCGAACCCTTCGCTCACCGCCACGCGGCGGACGGTGGTCCCGTCCACCACGAAGATCCAGAGGGCATCCCCTTCGCGGAGCAGGCCGCGCTTGGGGATGACCAAGGCGTCTGCATGACGCTCCGTCACGATGCGGATGCGTAGCAGCATGCCCGGTAGAACCGGAGGGCGGTCGTCCCCGCTCTCGGGCTGGTCCACGCCGATGGTGACGCGAAACTGGCCCGACGCGGGGTCGATGGTCGGGCTCACGAACTGAATCCGCCCGGAGTAGGTCTGGCCGGGCAGCGCCTCGGGCGCGATCTCGATGTCGAGCGCCGGCTCCTCGTTGGTCTTGTTGGCGAGCCGCGCCCGCTGTTCTGCGCGGCGGAAGAAGACGAGCTCTCGCTGGGATCGAGAGACCACGGCGCGGACGTTGACGGGGTCGGTGAGGGTGAACGCTGCCGAGGCAGTCGACGCGAGGTCGCCCACGCGAACCGTCCGGCTGGCGATGACCCCCTCGAAGGGAGCCTCGACGGATGCGAACGAGCGGTTGAGCTCGGCCTTGCTGACCTGCAGCGCCGCGCGCTCGATGGCGATCGCCTGGCTCGTCAGGGCGGCCTCTGCCTTGGCCTCGGCGATCTTCGCAGCGTCACGGTCGGCCCGGTTCGTCGCCACGGTCAGGCGCAGCTGGTCCAGCTCGTTGCGGGAGATGATGCCCTCGCCAGCCCCCTCCTTGCGTTCGAGCTCACGGGTCGACTGGTCGAACCTCAGCTGCGCGCTCTCCAGCCGGGCCTTGGCCTCGTCCACGGAGAGCTCGAGGTTGCGCTTGCCGTCCTCGGCCTCGCGGAGCGCGATACGGGCCTCGCTCAGGGCCGCCTCCAGCTCCCTGGGGTCGAGCTCCATGAGGGGAGCGCCGGCGGAGACGGCGTCACCTTCCTCCACGCCCACGGAGGTCACCACGCCCGAGATACGCGGGAAGACCTGGATCTGCTGCTCCGACTCGGCGTTGACCGTTGTCGAGAGCGCTCGAACCATCTCGCGCTGGACCAGCGGTGCGGTCAGGACCTTGGGGGCGGTGGCTCGCTCAAGACCCTCGAAGCTGCCCGCTGCGTCACCTGGCGTCGCTCCCGCTCCGGCTTCAACGCTGCATGCGCACAGCAGCGAGAGAAACGCGAGAGGAGCCATGAGGCGGCCTCCGGGCCCGGGCCTCTGGCTCACTCTGTCTGCGCGGAGACGCGGGGGGGAGGGCTGGTTGCGTTCGATCATGGGGGAGGCGCCGTGGGTGTCGGGCGCCTTGGGTGCCGGGGACCCGGGGAGATATCTCTCGGGCTGAGGGCGTCCGTTCCGAAGTCCGTAGACTCCGTCCGTCAGCGTCGGTGGCTGAGGTCCGGATTCCTGGGAGACCTTCGTCGTGTTGAGCGCAGGCTTGCGCGGCACCAGTTTCCGCGCTGGCGAACCCGGGGCCTCCTCTCCTGGTCGAAAAACGTCTGTAATGCGCTCCCCAGCCCTATCCCGGCGCCCCCCCCGCAAAGAATGAGAACGCCCCTCCAAGCCCGCGCCAGGTTCCTTTGGACGCTCGCGACCTGGGCCCTGATCGGCCTGGCCCAGCCGGGTGCCCTGCGGCCGGACGGGTTCGGCCACCTGGCGTTCTTCGCCGTGGGCCCCTGGGCGCTGGCGGCTCGGCGCCCCGGGGGGCGCGCCTTCCTCGCCGAGTGGGCGGCTCACTCCGTGGGGCTCGCGGGGGTGTTCGCGTGGATGCTCGCGTTCTTCCCACCGCTGCTGGTGCCCATGGCGGTGATCCCCGCCCTCTATCCCGCCCTGGGCGGCCTGGCGCTGAGGCGCGCGCCGGCCTGGCCGCTGGCCCTCCTCGCCCCGGCGGCGTGGATGCTGGCCGAGGTGGTGCGGTGGATGCTGCCGGTGCCCCTGTCCTTTGGCTGGTTTCGACTCGGCTTCCTGATGCACGACACCGAGTGGCTCGTGGGGTCCGCGGCGTGGTTCGGTACCTGGGGTCTGACCTGGGGCATGGCCGCGCTCGGCGGTCTCGCGGGGGACGTCGCGCTGGCGCTGGTCCGTCCGGCGGGCACTCCGTCCGGGCTCGTCAAGGCCTTTGGCCTGGGACTCACGCCGCTGGCGGCCCTGGTTTTCCTCTCCAGCCGACCCGTGGGCCCCACGGTGAGCGGGCCCGACGTGCTGGTGGTGCAGTCCGGCATCGAGCAGGAGATCAAGGCGGCGCGCCGCGACCCGCTCCTGGACCTCTTCGTCCCCCAGGTCACCCGCACGCTGGAGGCGCTCATCGAGACCCGCGTTCCGGGGGAGGCGGGCTTGCCGGATGTGGTCATGTGGGGGGAGACGTTCCTCCCCGGGAAGGTCCACGAGCCGGACGT
>CAJQPT010000200.1 GCA_905480285.1 uncultured bacterium | reverse complement strand
TCGTGCAGGAAGACGGCCGTGGTGCGCTTGCCGATGGGGTCGTCCGAGACCGTCCTCGGGACGGTACGGACCTTCATGAAGCGGTCCTTGTAGGTGGCGATGTCGACCGTGCGACCTCCGTCCCGGCTCCGGGAGCCGTTGGAGGCCACGAAGGCCACTCGCTCGCCGTCGGGGCTGATCTTGTACTCCCGCATGGTCATACCGCCGGGGAGCTTGGGGTCCAGCTGGTCCACGAAGTGATCGCCGAACCGGACGCGGACCAGGGCATCGCCCAGGAGCGCCGTGTACCCGCCGCCGTCCGGCAGGTACTGGACCGACCGCTCGGACTGGCGGGTCTTGGTCAGCCGTACGGGTCGCTCCTCACCGATGACCCAGCGGTAGATGTCCCCGCCGGAGCTCATCAGGAGCTCGTCGGCGCCCGGGGCCCAGGTGAAGGAGGAGATCCCGCGATAGCGCGGCGCCTTCTTCTCGTCGGCGTCGTCCTCGTCGACGACGTCCATCAGCCCGAGGTCGTCGGTGGTGCCCTCGTCCTTCTCTTCGCCCGCCTGAGCGTCCCCCTTGCGGCTGAGCTCCTGGAGCTCTGACCAGCTCCCGCCGCCGAAGCGGTCGTCGTCCGGTCGGGCGGGCTGCTCGTCCTCGGCGCCCTTCCCCTTGGCGTCCGCGCCGCCGCCCTTGGAGGAGCTCGCGCCGGCCTTCTTGGCGCGCTTGATCCGGTCCTCGCCCACCTCCATGGTGCTGGCCTGGAAGGGCGCCATGACGGAGACGGAGGTCAGCCGGCGCGCCTGGCCCGTCCCAAGTTCGACAAGCCAGAGGTCGCTGCCGTGCCGTCGCTCGGCGTACGGGCGGTACAGGTAAGCGGCATAACGCCCGCTCGCCGAGAAGCTGGGTGAGCTGGCGGATGGGCCGAAGAGCCCGTCCTCGTCAAAGATCGTCTCGAGGTCGAACTTGACCTCGCCCTCCTTCGCGTCGGCGGACGCCTGAGAGTGGGCAGCCGCTGCAGGGTGAGCCAGCGCGACGAGGGAGAGTGAGCAGCAGAGAGCGAGGAGGTTGGTCATGGAGAGCGCCGTCGCGAGCTACCAGCTCGACGTCACGGCGCCCTCGATGCTAAGAGAGGCCCCCGGATCCGACGAGGTCTCGAGCCCGGCTGCCTACGTAAGAGGCAGATCAGATCAGCGATGTGACCAGTTCCGGGAAGACGATCACCAGCAGGAGGCCGAGGGCCTGGATGCCGATGAAGGGCAGCACACCGCGGTAGATGTCGCCGGTCTTCACCTCCGGCGGCGCGACACCCCGAAGATAGAACAGCGCGAAGCCGAAGGGAGGTGTCAGGAACGAGGTCTGCAGGTTCATCGCGATCATCACACCGAACCAGATCATGGCGTCCCCTTCGATCCCCAGGCTGGCTGCTGCGGGGACGATGAGGGGCAGGACGATGAAGGCGATCTCGAAGAAGTCGATGAAGAACCCGAGCCCGAAGATGACCAGGTTGGCGACGACCAGGAGCCCGATCTTCCCTCCGGGCAGTCCCGTCAACATGTCCTCGATCCACACGTCCCCGTAGACCCCGCGGAAGACCAGGGTGAAGGCCGTCGAGCCGATCAGGAGGAAGACCACCATGGTCGTGAGCTTGGCGGTGTCCTCGACGCTCTCGCGCAGCTTCGCGAAGGAGAAGCGTCGGCGCATCGTCGCGAGCATGAGGGCGCCGAGGGCGCCGAGGGCTCCGGCCTTGGTGGGGGTTGCGATGCCGAGGAAGATGCTCCCCAGGACGATCAGGATCAGCGCGAGGGGCGGGATCAGCACCTTCAGGACGAGCAGCAAGAGAGCGGCGCCGGACACGTCACGCTCCTCGGGTGGCAGGGCCGGCGCGCGCCCCGGATGTCGCCACGCCACCCACGCCACGTAGATGGCGTAGAACGTGGCGAGCATGAGCCCGGGGACGAAGGCGCCGCGGAAGAGCTTCCCCGCGCTGACCTCCAGCTGATCTCCGAGCACGATCAGGACAATGCTCGGTGGGATCAGCTGCCCCAGCGTCCCCGCGGCGCAGATGGTGCCGGTGGCCAGCTCGCGGCTGTAGCCGTAGCGGAGCATCACGGGGAGGGAGATCATCCCCATGGCGACCACGGACGCACCGACCACTCCCGTGGCCGCGGCGAGCAGGGCGCCGACGAAGACCACGGCGAGCGCGAGGCCGCCCCGCCGCGCGCCGAAGAGCATGCCGATGGAGTGCAGCAGGTCCTCGGCGAGCCGCGAGCGCTGGAGGATCGTCCCCATGAGCACGAAGAACGGCACCGCCAGCAGGACCTGGTTCTCCATGATCCCGAAGACGCGCTCGGGGAAGTTGCTCAGGTAGACCCAGTCGAAGTAGCCGAGGGAGACCCCGAGGGCGCCGAAGAGCAGCGCGGCTCCACCCAGGGTGAAGGCCACCGGGAAGCCGAGGAAGATCAGCGTCATCACGACGCCGAACATCAGGGGGCCGAGCCAGTCGCTCACGACGCGTCTCCGCGGCGGAGGACGTGGGCAGCTCGGACCGTGTTCGCAACGCCCTGCAGCGCGAGGAGCGTGAAGGCGACCGGGAGCACCGCCTTGATCGGCCAGCGAGAGAGCCCGCCCGGGTCGGGCGAGACCTCGCCGATGCGCAGGGATTCGGACGCGGCGGGGTAGCTGACGATCACCCCGTAGACGCAGAAGGGGAGCAGGAGCAGCGCGCCGCCCAGGACGTCCGTCCAGGCCTTCCCACGGACGCCGAGGCGTCCGTACATCACGTCGACCCGTACGTGGGCGTTCTCGCGCAGAGCCCAGGGCGCCGCGAGCAAGAAGAGGATGCTGAACAGGTACCACTGCAGCTCGTCCAGGGCGACGGACGCGAGGCGACGGCCAGCCAGGGGCTCGAGGTAGCTGGCGATGGCGTTGCCTGCGCCGATCAGGGCCATGAGCAGCACTGACCAGGCCGCGGCGCGGCCCACGAGGCCGTTGAGCCGGTCAATCCCGTTGATGAACTTCACCGGCACAGAGTAAGCACCGAGCGGCTTGGAGCCCAGGGCGACTCCGGGGCGCCCGATCGGACCGCAGGCGCGGCACGGCCGAGCTCGACCGCCGGAGCCGGCGATTCGCTCAGAACGGCATGCCGATGCTGAAGTGGATCACCCAATCCTCCTCGCCCGGTCGTGGGTTCGGATTCACCGCGCCGTCGAGGCGCAGGGGGCCGATGGGGAGGAGGTAGCGAAGCCCGAGGCCGACGCCGAAGCGCACGTCATCCACGTCGAAGAAGTCGGAGGCCTGGCGCTCGACGAACCCTGCGTCGACGAAGGCGGCGGACTGCAGCGCCCCGACCAACTCGGAGCGGAGCTCGATGCTCGCCGTGGAGAAGACCTCGCCCCCCAGGGGTTCCCCGTTGACATCCTTCGGGCCGAGCTCGCTCTCCTTGAACGAGCGGACGGAGTTGCCGCCGCCGGCGAAGAAGCGCTCCTGGATGGGGATCGCCTCCGCGTCGTAGGCCGGCGCGATGATGCCAGCCCGAAGGTTGAGGCCGAGGACGGAGCCGGCGGAGACGGGCCGGAACCAGGAGGTCGAGAGCTTGCCCCGGATGAACTCCAGCTCGGAGCCGAAGCCCTCGGCGGCCAGCTGCACCGAGGCGTTCATGTACAGCCCCCGGGTGGGCGCGAAGAGCGCGTCGCGGTCGTCGAACCGCTGAGAGAGGGTCAGGCCCGCCACGTTGACGATGTTCTGGGCGTCCGCGACGTCGTCGTCCACGACCTTGACGTCCTTGGCCTCGGAGCGGCCGAACTGATAGCCGAAGGTGGTGGCCATCACCCCGCTCCACTCCTTGGTGACATAGGCGCCGATGCCGCGGTTCTCCCTGAGGAAGGACGGCTCCTTGCGGCGCTCGAAGTCGACCTGAATGTCGCCGATGACCTGCTCGTTCAGGAACCAGGGGTCGGTCAGTCGGACGCTGGCGCTCAGGGCGCGCACCGCGACCATGACCTCCGCCGAGCCGTCGATGCCAGACCTGAACATGTTTCGGTCCCGCGCGCCGACGGTGCCGCGGAAGAGCTCATAGCTCCCGAAGCCAGGCTCAAAGTAGACCTCGAGGGACTCTTGCTCCACGAGATCGACCACGAGCGTCCGCTCCGCGCCCTCGCCCTCTACCCTCGAGCGGACCTCGGAGAACAGGCCCGTCCGGTAGAGGGCGCGCACGCTGGCGCGGACCTCACGGGTGCTGAATTCATCGCCTGGCCGGAGGCGGAGCCGCGACTTCAGGAAGCTCTCCCTCGTGCGTCCGGAGCTCTCGAAGCGGACCTCGCTGATCGTGACATGGAGTCCGGGGACGACGGAGATCTCCATCTGGACGAGGTGGGATTCCTCATCGACGTCGGCCTCCACGCGGACCTCGGCGTCCAGGTACCCGTGGCTCGCAAGGGCGTCGAGGACGCTGCTGCGTACACGGCCGGGGACCCGCGGTTCGTACGGGAGGTCCTCCCCAGGGCTCAGCGGCGTGATGTCGATCTGGGCGAGCCGAATAGCCTCGAGGACGTCGACCTCGAGGTCTTCCTCTCGGAGGATCTCCACAGGCTCCAGCCGATAGCGCGGGCCGGCCTCGACGTCCAGGTGGACCGGGACGGCCCCGCCCTCGGGGCCCGGCCCGGGGTCGTCGAGGTGGGCGACGGCCTCGAGGTGTCCGAGGGCCACGAGGTCGACCACCACACGCCGCGGGCTGCGCTCCACGCGACGCTTCACGTACAGCACCTCACCGCGTCCGAAGAGGCCGGTCCGCGGACCGCTGACGTAGCGGGTCAGGTCCTCCTCCGAGATGGGGCAGCTGGGGTCAGCTGTCACGGTGACCGGCCCGAGCGTGGAGCGGGCGCCTGCGCTGACCAGGAGCCGCGCCGCCGGCCCCTCCACCTCATAGGCCACCTCCGCCAAGGCGTAGCCGCGCTCGGCCAGCAAGAGCTCGAGCTCGTAGGCGGCGTCGTCGATGTACACGGCCCGCTCCGTGGAACGGAACCGCTCGACGTAGGGGGCAGCCACCTCCTCCATGTCGTCCAGCAGCCCGTCCGGGGCGCCCACGATGGAGACGTCGGAGGCGATTCGAGGGGATGGGTTCCCCTCCAGCGCGGGGCCGGCGGCCAGCGCAAGGGGCGCACAAGCGAGCCAGACGAGCCAGATGAGCGCGCAGCGGACGGCACGCGCGAGGCGGTGATCGAGCGGGAGGGGCACTGCGCTATCTGAGCCTCAGAACCAGGCGTAGGCCGACGTTGTAGTCCTCGAAGGAGTCTCGCTCCATCACCAGGTACACGGCGTCTCGGTCACGGGCGAGACCCTCTCGCAATCGGTAGGTCGCCTGGACGGTCAGCACGCCCGAGCGTGAGACGTCCTGGCCGGACACCACCTCGAGGCGGTCCACAAAGGAGTCCCTGTCGCGGTCGTCGAAGCCGCCGGAGTCAAACCAGCCCTGCACGAGGTCGCGGGCGACGTAGAGGGCGACGGTCTGACCCGCCGCGCGCGCCCCCCGGGCGGTCCCGGGGGGGCGGCCAGAGAGCACCAGCATCACGAGGTCGTCGGGGACCAGCGGCGGGTACGAGGTGAAGTCCACGACCGCCTGGTCGTACTCACCGGAGATCTCCACCGTCACGTCATAGCCCGCCAGTCGGGTCGTCCCGATCAGCTCGAGCTGGGGGATCTCTGGGTTCGCCGGGTCGAAGCGGATCAGCCCCGTCGGGAAGCGCAGCGTTCCCGCGGGGAGCGCCACCTCCAGGGGGTCCACGAACAGCCGGCCGGAGGGGATCGGTTGGGAGAGGTTCCCGGAGAGCGTGAGGTCGGCGCGGACCTGGCCGCGGGTCAGGCGCCCCGCGATCTCCATGGGGTCGGCGGTGGTCACGCGGACCGCGAGCGCGACCGAGGCGGGCCCCAGGGCGGGCAGCTGGAATCCCCTCCGCACCGCCTCCGGGGTCCGGCTCCCGCCGCTTGCGAGGATGTCCTGGAACTCCACCGGCGAGCGGAGGCGTCCGCCGACCAGGGCCAGCTCGCCGGAGAGGCGGAGGGCGTCCGCGGTCCCCTCGAGGAGCAGGTCGATGTTCGAGCGCACCACGGCGTCCTCCGATCGGTGCAGCAGCACCTCCTCGCCCATGAGTTGGAGGGCCAGCGTCGGCGTCGGCGTCGAGAGGTCCAGCGCGCCGGTCAAGCGCACAGGAGCCGCGCCCGCGTCGAAGCACGCCTGCTCGATCACGACGCGGGAGGGGGTGGCCGCGAGGGTGAACTCGAGGTTCTCGATGGTCGGGACGTCCCGGACGCGGAGCATGCCCTCACTCAGGGTCAGGCGACCGTCCAGGGTGGGGGACCGAACGGGGCCGGTGGACCTGCCGGTGAAGGTCAGCGTGCCGCCGGCCTCGCGGACCTCGGGTGAGAGGTCGGCGACCCACGCGAGCTCCTCGCAGACGAAGCGCCCCTGCGCCTCGAGGGGGGCGTCGAGCCAGGGGCTGGCATCCTCCAGGAGCGCGACCACGTCGAGCGGCCGCTCCACGCGCACGCTCCCGTCCGCGACGCCAAGGTCGCCCAGGACCAGCCCGGACGGCCGGAGGGTCACGCCGTCATCGATGATCACCGCCACTTCACCCGAGACGGGGTCCTCCAGCCCAGGCAGGGGCTCCCCATCGGCGTCGACGTAGCCGACGTTCACGAGGCTTGCGGCGCCGGATCCCGTCAGCGCGCGCCAGGTCCCGGCGAGGTTCAGGTCGACCGCCATGGCCCCGGAGATGCGGCTCGCGACCTGAGCGAACTCATCGGGGATCGCCGCGCCGATGAGATCTCCGCGCAGCGCGTTGGCGTCCAGACGGAACTGCGCGTCGAGGCGCACCGGCCCCTCACCCAGGGGCGGGCCGTCGAGATTCACCGGCGCCTCGCCCGAGAGGTCGAGCGAGATGTGCTTGAGGCTCGTGGTCACCTCGGTCAGCCGCAGCAGGCCGTCCTCCCAGGTGGCCTTCATCCGCGCCGCCACGGGCTCCTCCACCCCCGCGAGCCGGGCGCCGCTGAGCGTGGCGTCGACCTCCGCCCGCAGCGGCGTCCGCTGGAAGAAGAGGTCGCCGTCCAGGGCGCCGACCCGTCCGCTCTCGCCGAGGACGCCCTCGAGGACGGCGTCGATCTCGAACGCCGTCGCCGTCGCGCCGGCCCGGAGCCCGCTGGCGCCGCCGGTCTCGGCCCAGATGGTGAGGGCGCCGACGGGGCCCTCGAGGCGCACGTCGCTCACCTGGACCCCCTCTCCCTCGAATCGGACCGTGGTGGGAGAGGCCAGGTCCAGTTGAGCGGTGCCGCGGCGGAGCGAGAGGGTTCGCACCTCCACGGCGAGCGCCTCACCGCCGAGGGGCAGTTGCACGGTCCCTCCTGCGACAAGCTCCCCCTCGTCGGTGCTGGCGTTGAGCCGGGTGACGTCGAGCCGGCCTCCCTCGAAGGTGCCCTCGACGGCGACCGAGCCCACCCGATCCCCGCCGAGCTCCAGGCGCGCGGCGCTCGCGCGGACCGCCCCCCTGGGCGCATCCACGGGCCCGGAGAGCCGCAGGTCGGCCTCAAGCTGTCCGATGAAGTCCGCCTCGGGCACGAAGACCTTCGGGTCCTCCATGCGCACCGTGAGCGTCACGTCGTCGAGCGAACTCGTGGCGAGGTCGTAGTTGCCGCGACCCTCGATGGCGACCCGTCCGGGGTCGGAGGCGCGCAGGGCCGTGACCTCGAGGCGCTCGTCGCTGGCCAGTAGCTCTGCCTGGATGGTCCCGAACTGCAGACCCGCGAGGACGATGTCCTGGCCCTCCAGCTCCAGGGCGCCGGTCGCGATCTGACCGGGCGCGGGGCTCAGTGCGGCGGTGCCCTGCACGGAGCCGAAGAAGGACGGAGGTGGGATGTCTGGCCCGTCCATGGCCTCCCCGCGCGCCGCGCGCAGGGTCGCCTCGAGCTCGTCGAGGCGGGGGAGGTCGAGCCGTACGAGACCGCCGACGGTCAGCCCCTCCGGCGCATCGAGATCCAGGACGAGGGCGTCCAGGCTCACGCGGTTGGCGCCGACCTGGATGCGCCCGTCGCTGAGTGAGAGCTGGCCGTCGCGGAGTTCACCGGCGAGGCGATCGGCGGAGAGGTTGAGGTCCTGGACGAGGCCCTCGAGCAGCTCGCCCTCGAACCGAAGCGCTTCGTCATCCAGCTCGAGGCGGGCCCGGATGGCAGCGGCCCAGGCGTTGGCGGCCGCCCTGCCCTCGACCTCGAGCGGGCCCGAGGCCCCCGGCCCCTGAATCGAGAGCTCGGAGATCTCGATCAGGTCCGACTCGGTCACCAGCCGGAGGTTGCCATCGGAGACCAGGAAGGGTGGGAGCGTGGGGAGCCCGGCGCTCTCGGATGGCGCCTCGCCACCTCCGAGCGACGTGGTGTCCAGCTCCACCTCGGGCGCGGAGACGGTCACCATCGTGAGGGCCTCGAGGTCCGCGGAGCGGGCGGCGCGCAGGAGGTCGCCGGTGACGCTCACGGCGTCCGCTCGGGCTTGCCGCAGTGGTCCCTCGGCGTCGATGGGTCGCAGGGAGAGGCCGGTCACCTGGAGCGTCCCGGTCCAGTCTCCCTCGATCCCCTCCACCGTGACCTCGAAGGGCGTGAAGGCCCGGGTGAGCTCCGGGGTCCACCGAACGAGGAGCGGATGGAGGGTCCTGTCGCGGGTGAGGTAGAGGGCGACCAGGGCGCCTGCACCCAGGAGCAGGAGCAGGGCCCCTCGACGGAACCAGCGCCCCGCGAACCCGAGCACCCGTCGGTGGACCGGCCGGCCTAGCGGCTCGGCGCCCATGGGTTCTTCCGCTGCTTCCACCGCCATCACCGGACGCGCCTGCGCCAGGTGCAAAGGTTAGCGCCGCCCGGCGCGACCGGGCGGACTATGGGGGAGCGTCTTGGGCCAGCTCTCAGGAGGTGTGCGACTCGACCTCGCGGCGCGGCGCGCGAATGGACTCCACCATCTCTGTCACCGCGGCCGGCGGCGCGGGGGTCACGAGGGTGACGCCGACCGTTACGACCGTGTTCACCAGCACCCCGAGGGCGCCGATCCCCTCTGGAGAGATGCCAAACCAGAGCTGGTCGGGGGTGCCGCCGAGGAACTTGAAGTAGACGATGTAGGAAATCGTGAAGCCCAACCCCGCGATCATCCCCAGCACCGCGCCCGCACCGTTGGTCCGCTTCCAGAAGATGCCCAGCACGATCGCCGGGAAGAAGGACGAGGCCGCGAGCCCGAAGGCGAAGGCGACGACCTGGGCCACGAAGCCCGGCGGGTGGATGCCCAGGATGCCGGCGACGACGACCGCCACGGCGGCGGCGCTGCGGGCGGCGATCAGCTCTCCGCGCTCCGAGAGGTTGGGCGCGAACCCCCGCTTGAGCAGGTCGTGGCTGACGGCGGAGGAGACCACCAGCAGCAACCCTGCGGCGGTGGAGAGGGCGGCTGCGAGGCCGCCCGCGGCGACGAGGGCGATCACCCAGTTGGGGAGCGCCGCGATCTCCGGGGCGGCGAGGACCATGATGTCCCGGTCCACGTAGAGCTCGTTCTTGTTGTCCGTCGGCGGATTCTGGAGCAGGCGCTCGCCGTGCTCCCCGCGCCCGAGGGGATCGCCGGGAGCCCCGGAGAAGACGGGCATGACCTTCGCCTGGCCGGGCAGGGCCTCGAAGGCGGCGCCGGGCCGATACTGCACGCGGCCATCGGCGTTCTTGTCGACCCAGGCGATCAGGTCGGTGTCCTCCCAGTTCTTGAACCAGTCGGGGAGGGGAGCCTG
>CAJQPT010000199.1 GCA_905480285.1 uncultured bacterium | reverse complement strand
TCAACCACGGCCTGGTGGGCTGGATCGACTGGAACATGGTCCTCGACACCCGCGGCGGCCCGAACCACGTGCGCAACTACTGCCTCGCGCCGGTGATGGTCGACAGCGGCCGGGACCACGTGTACTACTCGCCGCTCTACTTCTCGGTGGCCCACTTCAGCCGCTTCATGCGCCCCGGCGCGAAGCGCATCGCCATCGACGGCCACGACGACGACCTCATGGCCACCGCCGTGCAGAACCCGGATGGCTCCATCGCCGTCGCGGTCTTCAACCTGACCCTTGAGCCCGTGGCCTACGCGGTCCAGCACGGGGACGACACGATCCCCGTCACCATCGAGGGCCAGGCGCTCCAGACCCTCGTGCTGCGCTGAGGGACCCCGGGGCGCTTCGAGCCCATGGGAGAGCCCCCCGTCCTGCGCGTGGTCGCAGGGCGGGGGGCTCCTGGTCACGCGGAGCGCGACGCGGGCTGCGTCAGTCGGCGACCACGAAGAGCACCCACGCCGGAGTGGAGCTCTCCCTGAAGGTCTGGCGCTCGCCGTCGAGCTTGTAGGAGACCTCGAACCGATTCGCGTCGACCGGGCCGGCGGCACGGCGGACCTCCGGCGAGGTCCGGGATCCATCGGCCTCGCCCCAGTGCTCCGAGGCGAGGATCTCCACCTCGCCCTGTTCCGCGACGACGCTGCCGATGGCCTGGCGGCTGCTGCCCTTCCAGACCGCGGCGTCCACGGTGGCCCCCGGGAGCATCCCGGTGCTGGTGGTGGTTCCCGAGGAGGAGGGGGAGTCGGAGGAGGCCGTCAGGGTGGCCCTGACGCCGGCGGTCGCCCTGAGGCTCGCCTCGAGCTCGATGGACTTCTCCTCGTCGGCGCCGAGGCCCTCCAGCGCCTTCAAGAGCTCCTCGGCGTCGACGTCCTCGAGCTCCATAGTCAGGTCGAGCTCGGTCCTTCCGAGCAGCTCCGTGGTCGAAGTGCGGCTCTTGCCGCCGATGCCGATGAAGCCGTAGGTGACCGACTCGATCCCCTCACCGAACTGCAACCGCCAGGTCCCGCTGCGCCGTCCGTCGACGGTGGTGACCGTCTCGAGGTTGCTGTCCCCCTCGTCGAAGACCTGCTCGGCCTCCCATCGTCCGGCGCCGATGGAGACCTCGGCGGCTGCGACGGTGGACGCGGGCTCCGCCTCATCGCTGGTGCTCTCCACCTCGACGCTGAGGCTACAGGCGGTGAGGAGGGTGAGGGGCGCTGCGAGGAGGGGGAGGTGCTTCATGGTGACTGGGGGGGGCTGGGTACTGGTTCAGGGTCCCTACCCGCGGGGCCTGGTGGATATTCGAGGGGCGCGTTCTTGTTGGGGACTTGCCCCTCGACGTTTCCCGGACATGGCTCGGGGCCTCGAGTCTCCCTAGGGAGGGCTGCGCCACCTGGCCGGGCGGCGGAGCAGCATGGAGGACCCGACGGAGTGTCAGGACGCGCCCACCACCGCCGAGGGGCCAGTGAGGATGCCGAGACCCTCGGCCGAGAGGCTCGCGAACGCTGGTTTGCCGGCGATGGACGTGAAGAGCTCGGAAGCCTGGCCATCGAGGAGGGCCAGGTGGCCCCATGGGACGTGGACGCCGCCCTAGGCGCTGGACCCGTCATGCGCGAGCCAGCCCTTGGAGACGAGGCCCGGGGATGGTGGCGAGGATGGGCGCGAGCTCGTTGCAGGCCTGCTCGCATGGACCGCGGGAGAGCCTCTCCAGCCGCAAGTTGAGGACGAACGTGTGCATGGGACCTGGGAGGGGGGAGCGGAAGGCTGGCGCGGGGCCGAGGGGAGGCGCAGGCCGCGGGCGCGGGACGCCCCCGGATGTCCGTCAAGGGTCCGGGAGCAGCGGAGCGGGATCTCCGGGAGCCCTTGAACGGCCCCCTCCGTTCGCGTCTCCTCGCTCCGTGGTCCGCCTGCTTGTCTTCCTCGCCCTCGCGGCCTCAGGTCTCGGCGCCGCGTGGTGGCTCGGGGAGGCACCGCACCGGTCCGACGCGGTCCAGGCTGCGGAGCGCCAGGCACCCTCGGCTCGACCCGGAGCGGCAACTCTCGCTTCCCTCGGCCGCAAGGAGGCCCGCCGCGCCGCCGGGGCCCCCGTCGCGACGAGCGGGCCCTTCGCTGAGTTCGAGGGACGACCCGCCGCGGAGATCGACGACGACGGACTCGCGGAGCTCTTGGCCGCGTTCCGCTGCGACGAGGTGCGAATGAACGCCACGAGAGCGGCGTCGACGCTGAGCTGGCACGTGAGGGACGGCGGGGCCGCTCGCCGGATCGCGGCCCTCGCCACGCCCCTGCTCCGCTCCGACGATCGGCAGCAGCGCATCATGGTCACCGCCCTCTGCATGCACATCGCGACCGTCGAAGCGGAGGCCGGTCGCCCCTCGAGGCCGCCGGCCGATGTGACCGCGGCGGCCATGCGCTGGCTCAAGGGTTGGGACAAGTGGGGATGCGAAGTGGACCGGCTCAACTTCGAGACGGTCTACGGGCCTTCCCAGTGGCGAGCCCGGCGCTTCTGCGAGGCCCTCGAGCCCCACGTCCGCCAGGACCTGCGCGAACTCTTGCTCCGTCCAGTCCCCCCCGACGAGCAGCCGAACGAGGCCCGCTTCGAGGCTGCCTGGATCCTGACCCTGGCCGGCGCCCCCTGGACCGAGGACGCGGCCGGCGTCCTCGTGGAGCACCTCGCGGACAACGGCATCTCCGAGGACGCCGTGCGCGCCATGTACGCCCTCAAGCGCCTCGGGCCTGCCTCCCTCCCCGCCCTCGAGGCCGCCCGCGCCACCTCCACCGATCCCCAGCAGCGCCTCGCCGCCGAGCTCGTCCTCGCCGAGCTCCACACCCCCGGCTCGAGCCGCGCCTTCGGCCG
>CAJQPT010000198.1 GCA_905480285.1 uncultured bacterium | reverse complement strand
ACCAATTGGGAAGGTGGGTTTCGCGTACCGGCCATGGTGCGCTGGCCAGGAAAAATACCCGAGGGCACAATTTTAAATGACATTATGTCTCACACCGATTGGACGCCCACGTTTTTAGCTGCGGCCGGCCGGCCAACCATTGCAGAGGAATTAAAGGCGGGCACCGTAATCAACGGTAAGCCCTATAAAAATCATCTCGATGGTTATAATTTTCTGCCCTACCTTATGGGTGAGACCGACAGCGGGCCCCGGGAAACGTTTCTCTATTGGAGCGATGATGGTTTGCTAACGGCGATGCGTATTGGCGATTGGAAGGTGGTGTTTGCAGAACAACGTGCCCAAGAATTCGATGTTTGGCGTGAACAGTTTGATATGTTGCGCATTCCCAAGTTATTCCATTTACGTAGGGATCCCTTTGAGCGTGCCGATCAGAATTCCAACACCTACAACGACTGGTGGGTGAAAAAGATCCCACGTATTTATATGGCCCGTGCTGAACTCGAAAAGTTTTTAGTGACCCTCATGGCCTTTCCACCGAGACAGCGCCCCGCGAGCTTTACGATTGATCAGCTAATGGAGCCGTTCTACCGCTTTGAGGGCACTGAGCATTAAGCGTTTGGGGTAAACAACGCTCTAATACCGAGATTATCTATGACTGGGTGTCGCCTCGCCCCTTGAAGCGCGGGCACCTGATGAAAAGCGGTCTTAATAGCTTCTTGGGAGGCTTCAAGGCCAATAAAAGTAGTTGCCTTTGGCTTGTATCTCGTGCGCACCGCGATCGGCGTTACTCAGGACCCAAATGTAGTACTCCCCGTGATTTTCGATGAATCGAGACCGTTATTCTGTGACAGCGTTATGACATTTTTGTGGCACTAGGCGCCTAAATGGGCTTTGCCGACATCATTGAGTCTTCCACCGATAGCGATAGAGGCCAACTGCGCTCAATCTTGTTATGGGTATAGGGTTACTCAATCGTCAACCTTACTGCTCGGCTACAGGTCCGCATGGTTTAATCAATAGCGGCCAAGCATGCCGTGAGTCATAGTTACAGGACGGGTGGATACGTGTGTTTACTGTCGAGAGTTGCCCAATACAACAAGGGAGTTTCTGATGAGCCATGAGCCGACTTTCGGTGACGTTGAAGACGCTGCGCAACGATTGCACGGGCATGCGGTGCGAACCCCCTTAATAGCTTCACCGGCATTAAATGCACTTACAGGGCGGCAGGTCCTGCTAAAACCAGAATGCCTACAGCATACCGGCAGTTTCAAGTTTAGGGGTGCTTTTAATCGGCTGCGCCAATTGAACGCAAAGGAGCGTGCTGGGGGGGTTGTGGCCTGGTCATCGGGTAATCATGCGCAAGGGGTTGCGCTGGCGGCGCAGCTGCTGGATATACCGGCTCGGATTGTCATGCCCGCCGATGCGCCCCAGATCAAGACTACGAACACCCAAGCGCTTGGTGCTGAAGTGATTACTTACGATCGCTACCGTGAAGATCGAGAGGTCATAGCCCGCGACCTTGTGGCAAGAGATGGCGGCACGATTGTGCCGTCCTTCGATGACACCGACATTATTGCGGGGCAGGGCACCGTGGGCCTTGAGATGCTGCAAGATGCCGAGCCTCCTGAAGCTCTATTGGTTTGCTGTAGCGGTGGGGGGCTTGTCGCCGGCTGCGCCCTGGCGGTTGAAGGCCTGGGTGCTAACACGGATGTCTTTTCTGTAGAGCCCGCAGACTTTAATGATCATGAGCGGTCGTTATTCAGTGGCAATCGGGAGCGTGTTCGGGCAGGGGCTACATCGATCTGCGATGCACTACTGGCACCCACTCCCGGAGCGCTGACCTTTAAAATTAATCAGCGTCTGCTTAGCGGTGGCTTCTCTGTTAGCGATGATGATGTGCTGTTCGCTATGCGCTTTGCCTTTGAACACCTCAAGCTGGTTCTTGAGCCAGGAGGTGCGGTAGCCCTCGCGGCGCTGCTGTCGGGTCGAATACCTGAGCGTTATCGCAGCGTGGGTGTGGTGTTATCCGGCGGGAACGTTGACCCTGCCGTGTTTTCGACCGCACTCGCTCACTGAGACAGCACAGCTCGATAACGCGGTGGCGCGCGTGGGTTTATTTGCGTCAGTTGTCACCGACACTGGCTTTGGGCACAGTAGCTAAAGGCGGTTGTTCTTGAGGCAAAACTAGGGAGGTAGAGCTATGGAGCCGGTACTAGATTGGGAGGCTCGCTATCAGGCGGCGTCGGTGCCTTGGGAGCGCGATGGGTTGAACCCGGCCTTTACCGCATGGCTGTCCTGGCTGGAGAAGCAACAAGGTAGCGTTTTGGTGCCCGGGTGTGGGCGCTCCCCAGAGATGCGAGCCTTTGCTGATTTAGGTTTTTATGCTGTGGGCATTGATCTTGCCGAGAGCGCGGCACGCTTTCAGGAGGCTGCATTGACGCAGTCGGGGGGGCGCGGTGAGGTCATAACGAGTAACTTGTTTGACTGGTTACCCGAGACCCCTGTGGATATTATTTACGAACAAACGTGTTTGTGCGCTTTGAAGCCCGAGCACTGGGCGGCCTATGAAACACAGCTCACCCGCTGGTTGCGGCCTGGGGGCAGTTTGCTTG
>CAJQPT010000197.1 GCA_905480285.1 uncultured bacterium | reverse complement strand
AGGTCGCTCACGCGCTTGGCCACGGCGCCGTTGGTCTGGGTGTCCCCGATGACCGTGAAGGTGAACGCGCTCTCGTCGCTGTCGGGGGCCGTGCGGAAGGAGCGCAAGGGCCCCTCGAGGACGGGCACGGCGTCGCCCTTGGCGGCGCCGATGAGGTTCATCTGATAGAAGTACTTCGTGTCGGCCTCGAGGCCCTCGAGGCGGACCTCGTGGAGGCGCGAACCCGGGGTCCCCGAGGTCACCTCGGTCCAGCCGGCCTGGGATTCGGGGCGGAAGAGGACCACGGCCTCCGAAGGCCAGGTGGACTCGCCGAGGATGCTCACCGCGTCCGTGGAGGGCCAGGTGAGGTAGGGCTGGACCCGCCAGTCGAAGGTCGCGTCGGTCCACGGGGTCGGGTTGGCCGCTCCGAAGCGCTTCCGGAAGGCGAGCTTGCCGCCGAACGGCGTGTCGAAGATCTCCAGCGCCGCGATGCGTCCATCGTGGGGGAACATCTCGTTCACGTCCCGATAGGCGCCGACCGTGAGGCGCTCCTCTCCGCTGTAGAGGATGGGGCCACCCGGCGCGTCGGAGCTCGCGACGACCACGCCGTCCATGGTGAGCTCGGCGCGCTCCCCGTCGTAGGAGGCGGTGACGAGATGGAGGCGACCGAACTCGTACGGCTGGTCCGCGCGGAGGGTGATCAGCTTGCCGTCGCCGTCGTCCGTGGCCTCCGTGGAGATCATCAGGGTGAAGGCCAAGTCGTCGTACCCGAGGACCCAGCCCGTCTCGGCCTCGGCGTTGTCCTCGACGGCGCCGACGATCCCGCCCCAGCGGCGCGGAGTCTCGACGGAGACGAGCGCGCCCACGTGGAGCTCCTCCCGGGGCAGCTGGCCCTGCTGGCCCCCGAGTGAAATGAAGGCGTCGTCTGCTCCGTTGAAGATCAACCCGCCGCCCACCGCCGCCGGGGCAAGGGCGAAGTCAGCGCTCGCGCGACGCAGGGGCCCAGAGAGCGTCCCCTCCATCTCACCCGAGCGCTGCATCCGCAGCACGGATCCCCGGAAGACGGGCGGCAAAGCCGCCCCGAGGGCGAGGGTCGCGGTGAAGGCGAGGGCGAGGCGTGTGCGTTGGCTCATCGGCGGACTCTGATGTTCTGGATCTTGAAGACGGTGCCGTCGTGGTCGCAGCGGAGGGCGAGGCCGCCGGGTTCGAAGCCGTCCGGGTGCACCATCTGATTCACCAGGACGCCATTGAGGCGCACGGTGACGGTGGTGCCCTGCTCCCCGTCGCGCACGTCGATCTCGAGATCGGCCCAGGTGTCGGCAGCGATGAGCAGGGTGCCCACGTTGGCGGTGGTCTCCCCGGCGCGGATCGAGCCGGTCATGGTGTCATCGGGGAACGAGGCGTTGACCCGGACCTCGTAGCCTTCGAAGCCCTCGTCACCGTCGGCCGCGCGGAGGATCACCGCGCCGGCGCCGTTGGCGTTGACCTTGACCCGGGCTCGCACGGTCGCATCACCGAGGTCGTCCACCGGTGCCCAGAGCCAGCCGAGCGCCCCCTTGCCGATCAGCTCCTCGTTCTCGAGCTCGAAGTTGCAGTCGCCCACCAGCTCCCAGTCATCCCAGGTGGCGCCTGCGTCCAGGAAGGCCCACTCGCCCGCGTCCGCGGGGCGGTCCAGGGGCTTGACCTGGATGTTTCGGAAGGCGACGGCGCCCCTGGAGCCGATGAAGCGGATGGGGGCGCGCCCCTTGCCGGCGTTCGGGACCTCGAGGCCCTCGATGACCGTGACGCCGTTGAGCTCCACCCGATCCAGGAAGCCCGGGCTATTGTCCGTGGCGGCGCGGTAGTAGATGTCGAGGGGGCACCACTCGCCCGCGTCGCCAAAGGCCCTCTCGCTCGGACCGGCGGTGACGCCGTTCCCCACGAAGCCACCGCACACCTCGGCGTCAGGGAAGAGATTGAGGCTGCCGAGGCTGCCGAGCTCCACGCCGGAGGCGGAGTCCTCGGGGAGCATGAACTCCACGTGGACGTGGGCGTCGCCGAAGGAGCCGCGGGTCACCAGGTCCGTGGCGCCGGGGCCGGCGTTGACGAGCGCGCCGTTGCCGACGCCGGTCTTGAACTGCCGCTTGTCCTCTGGGTCGAGCGTGGCGTCCACGAGCTCCCACCCCTCGGCCTCGAACTGTCCGAGCGCGTCGCCCCAGGAGAGGCGCAGGACGCCCGCGTCCGCCTCGCCCCGGCTCGGCGGCGGCGGCACGACCTTGGAGACATAGGCGTTGGTCAGGGCGCCGCTGGGGAGCTGGTTGACCGTGTAGGAGACCTCGGGGTGGAGGAGCGGCGCGCCGCTCGCCGCCTGGATCCCGTCCATGGTGATCCGCACGCAGGTGGCGGGGAAGATGTCGTAGGACCTGACGATGAGCCGGGTGCGGTCCTCGGAGAGCCGGACGTCGGAGAGCTCCAGCTCGGTGACGTGCCGCTCGGGCGAGCCGTACTCCCACCAGTAGTCGTAGTCGTAGGAGATCATCTTCACGCGGTCCGCCGTCGGCTCCCAGTCGTCGTGGACCGGGTGGTTGAAGGCAATCTCGAAGCCGAAGCTCTCGGTCTCCTCGTCGAAGTCGAGCAGGGTCATGCCCGCGAGGTCCATGGCCTCGGCGGCGGTGCGGCGCACGCGCACCAGCCCGTCCGCCGGCGCGCGGCCGCCCCAGCCACGGTTGGTGAGGCCGCAGAAGACCGTGCCGTCGGGGGCCTGGAGGACCCGGTTCACCGAGCCGATCTCCTGGCGCAGGGGCGCCACCCAGCCCTGGAGCTGGCCCTGCACCTCCTCGAAGCCGGCCTGGAGGATCATCCCGTTGGTGAGCTCGGCGACGATGAACTGCCCGTCCTCAAGGCCGAAGGCGCCGCCGGAGCGATCCTCCAGCAGGTTGCCGGTGGAGCGCGACCACTGGTAGGGGATCCAGATCGCGGGGGTCGTGCGCCCGGTGGCGGCCCGCGCGGGCGGGATCTCGTCGTGGGCGAGCTTGCCGGTGGCGCGGTAGTCGTCGGTCCAGTTGAGGCTCTTGGGGTGCCCGTAGAAGCCGCCCTCCTGGATGTGATAGATCGGGCTCGAGGCCACCCAGTCGCCCTGGTTGTCGGTGACGAAGACCCGGTCCTGGCTGTCCACCGCCACGCCGTTGGGGCTGCGGACGCCGCTGGCCCAGGGGGTGACCGTGCCGTCAGGCGAGACCCGCAGGACCCACCCGCGGTAGGGGGCCGTCGAGCGGCCGTGCCACCACTCGGGGTCGCCGAAGCTGACGTTCAGCCCCATCCACCAGTGGCCCTCGCTGTCCCGCGGGAGGCCGAAGGCGAACTCGTGGTAGTGGCCCGACACGCCCCAGTCGCTGGCGACGGTCTCGATCACGTCGCAGCGGCCGTCGCCGTCCGTGTCCAGGAGCTTCGAGATCTCGCCGCGCTGGATGACATGGATCTCGTCGTCCTTGACGTTCAGGCCGAGGCCCTCCCAGAGGCCCTCGTGGAAGAGGGTCAGCTTCGCGTTCTCGAAGTCGGCGCCGAGGGGTTCCTCGACGATCCAGACCTGGCCGCGGCGGGTGCTGACGACGAGCCGGCCGTCGGAGAGAAAGTCCATGCCTCCGACCTCGAGGGCGCAGCCGTCCGGGGTCTTGAGGTACTCGAGGGTGTAGGCGTCGGCCTCGCTGGCGGCGAAGGTGGGGCCCTGGGCGACGAGGGCGCTGCAGATGGCGAGTGTGATCATCGGGTCAGTCCTTCTTCTCGAGCGAGGCGCTGAAGGCGAGGCTAAGCGAGGGGGTCCAGGCGGGGGCGTGCAGGTAAATGCGCATGTTGGGTGCGTCGTCGAGGACGCACGCCACCATGCCGTCGGGGGTGATGGTCGCGTTGATGGCGCCGTTGGCGCCCGCCTTCTCTCCGGCGACTTCGCGGAGCGCGATGCCGCGTCCCTCTCCGCTGCCAAGGATCGCGCGCATGGGAACGGGGACATCGTCCACCATCAGGAAGGAGAGGAACTCCTGGCCCCCGCCGACGCGGGTGCCGTCCTGGTCGAGGAGGTCGAAGTGAATCCACACGTCGTCCCCCTTGATCTCGGTGCGCTTCACCTTGCGGCGGAGGCCCTGGCCGGAGTCGGCGTCCATGAACTCCGTGAAGTCGCGGGACTCGCGGCTGGCCTTCCAGGTGAGGGTGCCCAGGGGCTGCAGTTCCGAGCCCCCGCGGCCGCCCCAATCACGCCGATCGAGGAACTCGCCCTGGCGCACGGTGAGTAGGCGGCTGTCCTCGGCGCGGAACTGGAACGTGGTGCCGTTGGGGAACCCGACGATGAGGCTCCGGGGCTCGCGGAAGGCGCCCTGCTCATAGGCGGGCATCATGCCCTTCACCACGAGGGGGCGATCCTCGACGACCAGGACGCTCTCGCCGGGCTGAACAATGGTGCCCGGCGGACCGAGGCTGATCACATAGTCCGCGACCGCGTTGATCTCATCGGTCCCGAGGGTGGCGCCGAAGGCGGGCATGGGCGTGCCGGGGATCCCGTGGATCACCGAGCGCCGGACGGCCTTTTGGGTGTTGCCGTAGGAGTAGCCGCCGAGGAGGAAGCTCCGGGCGGGCCGCTCGAGCTCTTCGTTGCCCTTGCCGTCGCCGGACTCGCCGTGGCAGCTCGCGCAGTGCTCCATGTAGAGCGCCTTGGAGTCGAGGTTCAAGGCGGCCTCGCGGGCGAGATCAGCGCGCGGGTCCGCGGCGAAGGCGTCACCGCTGTTGGGCTGGGCGAAGGCCGCAACCGTCGTGGCCGCGCCTGCGGCAAGGAGAAGTCTAAGCAGCGTCATCGAATGCACTTGGAGGAGGAGACCGGGCCGGAGGAGGCCGCTGGAGACGCCAAGGATAGAGGGTTTTTGCAATCCTGTTGCCGCCCATCGGCGGACGATCGCCCGCTCGCCAGGGGCATCCCCGATGCGCCAGGCGACGCTCTCCACAAGACCCTCAAGCTCCCGGGTGATCTGGTCGACGGTACGAGTGTCCCGCGAGATATCTCGCGCGGTAACGCGGCCAGACCCATCGCCATGAGCCCGCGACCCCACCAACACGCCAACCAGTCTGCCCGCGCTGCCCCCTCCGGGGCGGCGCGACTGGATTCCGCCTCGGCTCCCTCCGCAAGGGACCTCCTGAGGCCCCTGCGCCGCGCGGTGGAGCTTCACCTTCGGGGGGACTACGCGCAGGCCGAGGCGCGGCTGAGGGCGACCCTCGAGCTGGCGCCGCGGCTCCCCCAGGCGCATCACCACCTGGCGGTGGTGCTGGAGGCTCAAGGGCGCACGGTCGAGGCGATCCGGCACCTCGAGGAGGCCATCGCCCTGGATCCGAACCTCCCGGGAGCGGCGGAGCGGCTCTCCGGGTACCTGGCCGAGGCCCGGGCGCGGCGCGCCTGAGCCGCCAGCAGGGCCCGCGGTGGGGCCCGCGATGTGCCTAGCATGGGGCAACTCCAGCGGCACTGTTACCCTCGAGGGGTCATGCCGAATCAAGCCTACTCAGGCGCAGCGCCGCGGCGCCTGCACCTGGTCGACGCCAGCCCGTACATCTTCAGAGCCTTCTTCTCGCTCCCGTCGTCGCTGACGGATCCAGAGGGCCGGCCCATCAACGCGGTGCGCGGCTTTGTCGACATGCTGGCGCGCTTCATTCGCGAGGAGCGCCCCGAAGCGCTGCTCGTGGCTTTCGACGGCAGCCTGACGACCAGCTTTCGGAACGACGTCTACCCGGAGTACAAGGCGAACCGCGAGCTCCCGGACGAGGGCCTGGTCGCGCAGTTGGATCGGTGCCAGGAGGTGGCGGCGGCCCTGGGGGCCTTCTGCTGCATCGACGATCGATATGAAGCCGATGACCTGGTCGCGACGGCCAAGGCACGCTTTGCGGTGGACGTGGAGGAGACCGTCGTCGTCACCGCAGACAAGGACCTCGCGCAGCTCGTGGATGAGCGCAGCTGGTTCCTGGACTTCGCTCGCGGCACGCGCCTTGGCCCCGCCGAGGTGGTCGAGCGCTTCGGCGTCCGGCCGGAGCAGATCCGAGACCTGCTGGGGCTCGCCGGAGACAGCGTCGACAACATCCCGGGGGTGCGAGGCGTGGGGCCCAAGACCGCCGTGGCGCTGCTCGAGGAGTTCGCGGACCTTGAGGAGCTCTACGGGGACCTTGAGCGCGTGGCCACGCTCTCCATTCGTGGCGCCAAGACCCTGGGCAAGAAGCTCGCGGAGCACAAGGATGCCGCGTTCCTGTCCCGAGACCTCGCGACCTGCGCCGTGGATGCGCCGCTGGACGCGAGCCTGGATGACCTGGCGTACCGTGGCGCGGACCCGGGTATCCTCGGTCCGCTGCTCGACGCCTTCGGACTCTCCGGCCGCCTCGACGCGGTCCCTCACCGGATGACCTCATGATCGCACTGCTGCTCGCCGCCGCCCTCTCGCCTCAGCAAGCCCCTCCGAACACATCGGGCGGCGAGCTCATGGAGGAGCAGGCGGCCTTCGACGTGCTCCACTACGGGTTGGAGCTGGAGGTGGTCCCCGAGTCGAAGTCGATCCAGGGGTCACTGAGCATGACGGCGCGGCTGCTGGACGCGACGCGTGAGGTCGTGCTTCAGCTCGACCCGAGCCTCCAGGTCTCGCGCGTCCTCGGAGGCCGAGTCCTGGAGGGCAAGGGCGAGCTCCTCCCCCTCGCCTTCCAACGCACGGGGGGCGAGATCTGGATCGGGTCCTCCGCGTTCACGGACGTGGAGGGGGTGGAGTTCAAGATCGTCGTCGAGTATGGCGGGGTCCCACACGAGGCGGAGCGTCCGCCCTGGGAGGGCGGCTTCACCTGGTCGGAGGCGAACGGTCAGCCGTGGATCGCCACCAGCTGCCAGGGCGAGGGCGCGGACCTGTGGTGGCCGTGCAAGGACCACCCCTCGGACAAGCCGGAGTCCATGGACCTCTCCTTCACGGTGCCCGAGGGGCTCGTGGTCGCGACGAATGGTCGGCGCATCGGGAGCTCGACCCTCGACGGCAAGACGACCTCGCAGTGGCGGGTCTCGACGCCCATCGCCAACTACACCGTGGCCTTCAACGCCGCGCCCTACTTGGAGCTCGTGAGCTCCCTGGAGAGCGTGGCGGGGGACACCTTCCCCGTGATCTTCTGGGTCCTGCCGGAGAACAAGGAGAAGGGCGAGGCCTTCATGGCAGAGATCCTCGAGCACCTGCGCTTCTTCGAGCGCGTGTGCGGGCCGTACCCGTTCCGCGGGGACAAGTACGGGGTCGTGGAGACCCCGCACCTGGGGATGGAGCACCAGTCGATCATCGCCTACGGCAACAAGTACCGCGGCGACCCGAACTTCGACTACGACTGGCTGCACCACCATGAGCTGGCGCACGAGTGGTGGGCGAACCTCGTGACCGCGCGGGACTGGGCCGACTTCTGGATCCACGAGGGGATCGGCACGTACATGCAGCCGCTGTACCTGGAGGAGCGCTTCGGCCGCAAGGCGTACCAGAAGAAGATGAAGATCGACCTGCTGCGCGTCATGAACAACGCGCCCGTGGCGCCCGCGCCGCCGCGCACCAGCGACTCGATCTACTTCTCCAAGACCGGCAGCGACGCCCCGGGCGGCGACATCTACTTCAAGGGCTCCTGGGTCTGTCACTCCCTGCGCTGGCTCCTCGGAGACGAGACCTTCTTCAAGGTGCTGCGGCGCTGGGCCTATCCTGACCCCGAGCTCGAGAGGACCACCGACGGCTCGGCGGTCCGCTTCAGCGACACGGGCGAGCTGCTCGCCATCGCCGAGGAGGTCTCCGGGCGCAAGCTCGGGTGGTTCTTCGAGGTCTACCTGCGGCGCGGCCCCCTGCCGGTGCTGGCGGTAGAGCACGACGGCGGGACGCTCAGCCTGCGCTGGGAGGCGCCGGACGGGCTGCCGTTCCCCATGCCCGTCGAGGTCATGGTCGACGGCGAGGCGCGGCGCGTGCCCATGGAGGACGGCCGCGCGACCGTCGAGGTGGGGGAGGCCGAGGTCGAGGTGGACCCGGAGCTCCGCGTGCTGCGAGACCTACGCCGCTAGGGCCGCTCCGCGGCGAGGCCTCCCGGCGGCGGAGCGAGTCGTCGCTCTGCTGCCACCCGTCGAGCACCTTCGGTGACACCAGCGGCCAGGGCCTCTCGCCGGCCAGTGAGGCTCGCCAGCCGCCGTCGAGGCTGAGCCATCGCTCGGCGTCCACCGCAAAGCTCGCGGCGTCGGTTGCGGACGCTTCCGCCGGAGAGGCCGAGCCGGCGTGCGGTACGGCAGCCCATGGTCGTGCGGGTTCGGACCGGCGCCTGTACGGTCCTGCTGAAGCCGCTCAGAAGCCCCGAGATTGACTCGAGCGACCGGGGTGTGCCTCAGGCCCTTCGAGGAGCTCACTTCGAGGATGGTGCCCGCCGGCAGGCCAAACCCGGCCTCTCGTCGCCGGGCGCGGGGGGGCACCGACGGGTTCTTGCGGGTGCCGTATGCTCAAGAGTGCGGTACGCCGCCTCCTGCCAGCGCCTTCCATGTGGTTCTCTTCCCTCCTCTGCGCTGCCCTCGCGCAGGGCGGCGGTCCTGCTCCTCCGAACATCCTGATCGTCCTCCTCGACGACGTGGGGCGGGACAAGGTGCAGGTCTACGGGGAGGGCGCCAGCGCGCCGCCGACGCCGAACCTTGACGCGCTGGCCGCGCGCGGGGTGCTCTTCCGAAACGCGTGGGCATATCACGCATGCAGCCCAACGCGGGCGGCGCTGCTCACCGGGCGGCATGCGGACCGGACGGGGATCGGCTCGGTGATTCGCCAAGGTGACGGCGTGTACTCGCCTCTGGCCCTCTCGGAGACGACGCTTCCCGAGGCGCTCCCTGGCTACACCAGCGTGGCCCTGGGGAAGTGGCATCTGCGGGACCTCGGTGACCCGGACACCCATCCACTCGACAGCGGCTTCGACGCGGTCTCGGGCTACCTCGGCCCGAACGACTATCGGTGCTGGAACTGGAACATCAACGGGACCCTCGTTCCACAGACCGGCTACTTCCCCACAGAGCTGGCGGGCCAGGCGGTGGAGACCCTCCGCCGCGTTCCCGAACCATTCTTCGTGTACTACTGCCCGAAGATGGCGCACTCGCCCTACCACGTGCCGCCGCAGTCCCTTCATACGCGGGGGCACCCGTTGACGACCTGGGGTCAGCACGGGGCCATGAGCGAGTCCATCGACACCGTCGTCGGCCGGCTCTTGGAATTCGTCGACCTCGAGCGGACCTACGTCTTCGTGATGGGGGACAACGGCTCTCCAGGGGAGGCTGTGCTGCCCCCGTTTCAGTTCAATCAGGCCAAGGGGAGCGTGTACGAGGGGGGCGTGAGGGTCCCGCTGATCGTGGCCGGGCCCGGGGTGGCCCGAGGAGCAGAGTGCGCCGAGCTCGTCCACGTGACGGACCTCTTCGCCACGGTTCGCGAGCTGAGCGGACTCGGTCCGCCTGGCCAGGGCGCCGAGGACTCGGTCAGCTTCGCAGCCCAGCTCGCCGACCCACAGCAGAGCGGCGAGCGCGAGGCCCTCTTCGTGCACAAGTTTCCCTTCCCCGGTCTCCCCGGACCGAATGTTCGAGCTCTCCGGACGCAACGCTGGAAGCTCATCCACCGGATGGGATCGCAGCAATTCGAGCTCTATGACCTGGCCTCCGATCCCTTCGAGCTCGTCGACCTCCTCGCGAGCCAGCCGGGTCCCACGACGACCGGGATCAAGGACCGTCTGCTTGCGCTGATGCCGACGTTCCCCTGACCTCGAGCTGG